>NZ_DATHKG010000056.1:0-44284 GCF_035489435.1 Flavitalea sp. | reverse complement strand
GGTAACCTTATTAAGCTTACAAAAATCTTTTATGGTTATGCCTGGGGTCTTATCAAAATTTGCAATCAATTCAAGTAATTGCTGTTTGTTGCGCCTGGGTGGCCGGTGTTGCGGTTCTTGGTCGTCCATCGATCATTTTTTAGTAAGCGACAAATGTAACCGGCACATTTTGAAATTCAGTCGTGGTTCTGGTTAGAGGTTTACAAGGAAATTGGCTATGAACCAAATACCAAGGCAATTTTATTTAAACAAAAGAGAACCCAGGTTATCGGTGTTGTGTTGCCTTATATCAGGGAAGAGTTTTTTAGTGATGCGATAAGCGGCATTGAAACCGCGGCTATGGAACACGATTACACAATTTTGTTCGGCCAGAGTTATGATGACACTGACAAGGAGATCAAAGTGGTGGAAGCCATGAAAAAACAAAGAGTTGACGGACTCATCATTTCTTTATCAAAACAAACTATTAAATACGATCACCTGGTTGCGCTTGATAAATATAATATTCCCGTGATTTATTTTGATCGCGTTCCTCCATTCGAGAAGGTACACAAAATTTATTGCAACCTGTATAAGGGCACTGTTGAGATGGTTGGCTGGTTATTTAACCAGGGTTTAAGAAGGATTGCTTTTATCAATGGTCCGGATAAAATACTGGCAAGCAAAGAACGTCTCAATGGATATATAGAAGGAATCTCAAAACAAAAACTTAAGGTTGATATGCAACTGGTGGAAAAGACTGACCTTTCAAAGGATAGCACCTATGCTGCCATTAAAAAATTGCTTGAACTAAAAAATCCTCCGACAGCTATTATAACCTTTAATGATTATGTTCATATGGATGCAGTTCAATATGCAGAAAAGCATGGCATCAAAGTGAACAAAGACATTGTTTTCGTTAGTTACGCAAACCTTCCCATTACAAGTTACACCGCCTATCCGCCACTGGCTTCGCTTGAGCAATATCCACTGAAGCAGGGTCAGAGAGCCATGGAACTAATGATCAGCTTGCTTTCCGGTAAAGACGACCTACAAACTAAACCTGTTACGTACCATAATGAAGAGTTGTCGGCTACTTTGATTACCCACGTAAATTAGTGGTGAAAATCTATTTTTTCAACAGTCTCGGGGATAAGAAAATGTAAGTCAGCATATCCCTGGCCATGAGCATGACTAACCATATTAACCGGCATACCATCCACGCTGATGTTGATATCCGTTCCATGGTCTATGTCGAAACCACGCAGGAAGATCTGTTCAGCTTTTCCTCCACCGGCATGCTGGCCAATAAAAAGACCTGGCACCTTACGTAATAATTCCTGGGAATTGTTGACCGGGTTAGTCTGAAGATCGATATTAGATATCACATTCAGATGCCTGGTAGTAGAGCGGATTTCGACTCCTTCCAGTTGGAATGCAGCAGGATTCAGGATAATCCGTTGATTATCGGTTTGTAAACGGGTTCTGATTGTTTCATATGAAACATGGCTTACCTGTATTGAATCGCCGGCAACAGCATCTTTAAGAAAAGAAACCGTATTCGTTAGTATGTGAATGTGTTCCTTTTGAAATTAATGCAACCGTTGCGCCGTCAAGTGGTTTTTTATCACTGCCAAATACATAACCATTTACTGGTTGGCTAAAACCAGGCGCCGAAATGAGCAAAAGAATTATGAATAGTGTAATCTTCATTATAACCGTGTATTAATTCTGGGGTGCTATTTAGCGTGATGATTATTTGATCCAGGATAATTTTTCTTTTTTGATCCAGGATAATTTTTCTTTGAAAAATTGAGTTGGCATCACGTGAACTACGAAAAATAAGGAATCTAAGTTTTATAAAATCACGGTATTTGAAAATTTTCAATACTGCATACATTTCAATACTGCATACTTTTTACTACTGCATACTTTTTACTACTGAATACTTTTTACTACTAAATACTTTTTACTTCTGAATACTTTATACTATTGTATACTTTATACTATTGTATACTTTTTACTACTGCATACTTTTTGCTACTAAATAGCTTTTACTACCGATTGCTTTTAAGTACCGAATCCTTTTTTATCTGAATACGTTTTAGAACTGATTTACGATAAAATATAAGTATGGAAATCGTCACCTCCTGCCGCTATTAAATTAGTTGAGTCTTCAAGCTTGTAGTTCTGGTCAACCATCACAACTGGATAAGCGGAAATTGTAATTCAACTTTAATATTGCCCCTTTTTATATCCATGAGTATCAATGAATTCGTCATTGGATTTGCCCTGCAATAAACACTGGGAGAGACATCGATTATCGGTTATTGAAAACAAAAAATTTTTCATTCTGGGCTAAATTTCGAAAGGTAAAGATAAAGACGCCTACCCTTACATTAACATGCAAAAAAGCCGAAAGGCAAATGCGGATTTTTGGGTTAATATCCACCACTTTGCCCATTTATTAAAGAAAATAGCAGGTTTGGGCGCGCTAAATGGAAGGGGCAATTTCTAATTTTTCTGTTCGTAAAATACTTTTACCAGGATAATGAAATTTGAGAATACGGCATTTTGAGGCGAATTTATTGACGAATCCGTCTTTTGTATTGACGAATACAGAAAAATTGACTGGAATTGCGTCAGTTATATCATCTTTCCCGAAGATAAAAGCAGGGCAGGAATTCAAACCTTTCACTGTATAGAATTTTTGGCCTTCCTTTTGCGACTTCTACAGGCATCCATATGAGCAGAGTGGATTTAGAATCCCTGTTCGTGCTTATTTGCAAGGCGGCAAAGATCAGTCGTTTTGCATTTGTTAATATCCTGTCAAACCAGCTTATGATCATCAAATGTGTTGTAATAGATAATGTGTATTCAGTCCTTTTCCAGTTGCACGAATGGATTGAACGGTTCCCTTTTCTCAGGATTGTTGAAATGTTTGATAACCGGAATTCAGCCGAAGAATTTCTTAAGACCAATCAAGTAGACCTGTTATTAACATTTAGTGACAAGGATGACGTTTCCTGGATCAAACGTATTCGATCCCGGGTTGGAAATCTTTTCGTAATCATCATGAGAGATAGCGAGGAACGTATATCCTGGAAAAAAGAGCAACTCAATCTTTGTTACCTCAGAAAACCGCTTGAACTAAGCAACTTTGAAGCAGCAATAAACCAATCAATTGATTATTACCAGAACAGGGAAGGGGCCCGTGTCGGAAACCTATATGTCCGGTCAGAATACAAGTTGATAAAAATTGAGATGGATGCAATTGAATATATAGAAAGCGTTGAAAACTATCTAAGGATAAACCTGAATAATGAGAAGCCGGTAATGACATTGATGACCTGGAAGGAACTTTTCCAGAAAATTTCCAAGGATAGGTTTATTCGTATACATAGAAAGTATGTGATACCGGTAAGTAAAATAAAGTGGGTAAGAAGCAAGAAGGTTTTGTTGCCGGGAATAGAACTGCCGATCAGCGATAGTTACCTCCCTGCCGTAAAAAATTATTTGAACAAATAGTAAAGAATTATTTGAATAGATAGTAAAGAATTATTTGAATAAATAGCAAAGAATTATTTGAATAGATAATTATGCCTGTTTTAATCAAATATCTATCGGTGAAGGTTTTGTAATTCATATTCTCGTAATGAAGATTTCATAATTCACATTCTCATATTTAAGGTTTCATAACTCATAACTCATAATTCATAATTCTCTTTCATTTATTTTTTTCTGCAGATCCAAAAGTGGTTGTTGTGAAATCTCGAAATGTTTTGTTTGCAATTGATCGAGATTTGAAATGATACCTATCACCAATGAGAAAGAAAAGGCCAATAAGATGGATGCGAAACTCCTTTTAGACTGTATACTGTATGCATAATAGCCAATAGAAAGCATTGCACAGACGAGAAGGGTATACAATGATATCCATAGTCCGGCAGGTATATGCCCCCTGTACCCGATAGCTACCCTTAGTCCCTGGATATCGGCTAATTTATTCAGCGCATCAAAATAAAGAGCTCCAAGGTCTGACTGCAGGTCGTTTCTTGAATGGCTTATTCCCAGGGCCCATAATTTATCATGTATCCTGTCTGCATCTACAACGGATTTTATTATCTTTTCATCCCCCGCTGACTTAAGCAACGAGATTCGAAGATCAAGATATTCTTTCACAAGTTTTTTTGTTACCGAACGATCTGGTTCTGCAATAAAATCTGATCTTAACCACACCGTTCCTATCTGGTTAGCTTCCTCTCTGACCAGTGATTTGCGCAAATCATGCCTGTCAGATACAATTCCGAAAGTAAATGCGAGCATAAAGGACAATAGTCCGAGAATCGACCCCGAAATGACCGAAATCATACCATCTTTTTCATTTTTCTTATAGCGTTGTAATGCTTCACCCATACGCTTTCCCACTTCAATGGATCCAAGGATGACGATGTTTGTAATAATGAATTGCAGGAATAATGGCAGACTTGTCATTGATTTCTAAACAGGTTAAGATCGTGTCAAAAATTCTAAATTTTGTGTGTAGACATTAATTCAGGCATTGCATTGATGGTATTTTCCAACTTCCATTGAGTGCTTCTTCCTTAGGCCAATATAAACGCATTGCCGCCCAAAAAGGGCCTTTAGGTGCAGGTAGCCAGTTAGCTTCTTTTTCTGCGCCAGGTGACTGGTGCCGGATGACAACTGTAAGCCCTCCATCAGCGTCTTTTTTCAACTGTGGAAGCATCGGCGAGTTAATCAGGTAACGATTAATGGGATTTGCTGTGAGCAGGCTCGAAGGCAGTTCATACATTGTCAAAGACCAGAATCCGTTCACAGGTGGCAATTGACCGGGTTCAAAGCGGATGGTGTAAGAATTGGCTCCATCCAGTTTCTTCTCATTGGCATCCACGAAATAAACCGGATACATTGCTTCCTGTTTGGAATTGCCATAGATGCCCATCACAGTCGCAGCCATACGGTACAGGTAATTATTTTTTAGATATTCCCGGTTGCCGAAAATATCCCCGGAGGTTACTTCCTTTGCATCCGTTAATTTCTTCAGACCTGCAAAATCCTGCCACGCGTCCGCTATTCCCTGTTCAAGTGCTGTTTTCAATGCTGGGTTAAGTTTGTTTGCATCGAAATTTTTATCACCACCCACACCAATTTTTGCGAATCGTTCCATTAAATCTTTTTCTGAAGGAACTATCGGACAGAATTGAAGCAGGAAGTTCAGAATATTAAAAAACCCAAGTGATGTCTTCTGTTCTTCAACAGATAGTGGTTGAGCATAGTCAGGAGTTAGAGCTGCCGCGGGGGCTGGTTTATCCATGAATTCTGATAACGTTTGTAATTTGTAACCTTGCTGAATCCTCTTCACATTTTCAAGATCAGACGCATTAAAAAGCTGCGTACGATAAACAGCTAATGCAAATTCGGTTTCTGCAAAAATCACTTTCTTCACACCTTCTGGTTTTTCCCCTTTCCAGTTCGGACCTGCAATAACATAATTGCCGCTTTCGTTCCCGGTAGCGCGGCTGCCTATATAATCGAAGTTATGAGTATAGGCATCGATAAGTTGAATGCTATAATAGCGACCCTTTTCAAATTCTGGTACTGTAAGCACAAGCGGTTCTGTGCGCAGATCCATGCCAATCATAGAATAGGGGGTGTCTGAGTTTGGGGTCTGAACAGCCTTATCCTCCGGCGTGTAAACACGTGGAATGTTGATCAGGTGATTAAAAGGCGCTTTATACTCTTTATTATCATGGTCAATGAAGTAGGCATGCTGGATGCGATAGCTATCTACTACCGGGAAACCGTAGATATAGGCCTCTTTAGCGATGGTCCGGGCTTCTTCGGCGGCCACAACGTCATTAGTCTGCTCTTGTACTTTTGATTTGAATTGCTGGCTCATAATTGTTTTTTTAAAGATTATATTTTGGATTTCGAGAATTTATCTGCGTCTTCCACCACCTCCGCCACCACCTCTCATCGGTGCTCTGCCGCCCTGGTAACTACGCCCGGAAGACATGCGATTATAATTTTGGGTTTGCATATTTCCTCGTTGCCTGTTCTGAGATTCCCTGTTCATCTCCTGCATATTAAAACTGCCCCTGTTGTTTGCTGCATTCATACCTGCGTCTCTGTTTGAAACCGAGGGGCTGGTGGTCTGCCTGTTTGAAACAGATGGCGTGGATGCGGGACGGGTTGAAGCGGAAGGAGTATTGGCAGGCCTGGTTGAAGCAGATGGTCCATTCAGGTCACGGGTGGAAGCAGACGGCGTATTTGCCTGCCTGTTAGATACCGAGGGGTTTGCGGCAGTTCCACTTGTATTGTTCGGATTCACTTTTGGTTGAGGTCTTTCAGCAGATTCCCAACCGTTCCCGGTGTTACGATATAGCTCGCCATTTTTGCTTGCATACATATCGCCATCCTTTGTCCTGATAGCAGCTGTAGTTCCCCCCGCGGTTGTGATATGCCCTGCTGAAGCAGACTGCCCTTTTCCATTGTTAATAGTTGTTGATCCCCATTGTGCATGTGGACTCGAGTTTTGCCTGGTTGAAGCACTGGCACCTGTATATGGATTATATGCCTGGGCAGTGGTTCTGCTGCCATAGGGAGTGGACACAGATGCTCCCCTGGCATAAGTGCCTGTACTTGGATTATAACCCTGGGCTACGGTGGCTTTACCATAAGGTCCATAGGCAGTAGCGCTTCTTCCATACATGCCTGTATTTGGATTATATGATGCATGATAGGCGACCCTTCCATAGTGATATGGCGAATAAGCATACATTCCATAAGTCATTGCATAGGGATAGTACATCGGGTATCCATATGGAGGATAATAATAGAAGGGTGGGTGGTAAAAGCCGGTGCCGACAGCGATCATGATCCCAAGTGGAACAGCCACAGCGAAAACGCCAAGGTATCCCGCTGTATAGCTGGATTCAATAACGTTGGGACTGGTTACAGTTTGTGTAACATAGGTAACATTGTATACCGGTGAACTAACGGGTTGGGCATAAATTACCGGTGGAACAGAAGTAGAAGTTTGCCAGGGCCCGTTGGGAGTGTTTGAATTAAACCAGATTCCTTTTACGCATGCATAATATGCAGTATCATTCACTTTAATAACTTTTTCGGTTGTGTTCACAGCATACGACAAGCTGGTGCTATCAATTGGTTTAAATGTTGGTTCACCTGAATATGGGATGTTGACCTGTTTAGCAGCTTCGGTGGCGTTAACCTGGATTGTAGTTGGTATTTGTGCAATCATCACTGCATCTTTTGCCTGTTCAGTTCCTGGTACAAAAGGGAGTACAGCTGCAGCCGGACTGCTTTCTGGTATTTGTGCAAAATCGGCAGGCAGATCTGGTGTGGCATAGGTCCAGGGGCCATTTAAACTATTTGAGCTGAACCAACGACCGGCTGTTAAATAATAAAACTGTTTATCTGATCCGCTGAAAAAAATATCGCTGGTTGTATTTGTTGCGAATTTCAACTTTGTTCCGCTGATTGTTTTATAGGCTGGTTCACCTTCGAAAAGAATCAGTTCCGCCACTTTCTCAGAGTAAAAAATTCCTGGCATTTTTTTATCCGGTTTGGATACTGCAGGTACAGTTCCCTTAAGCATGGTCCAGTTGGTATCTTTTGCAAGATTGACCAGTGAGACAGGTATTTTGGCCGTGAAAGCCCATGGTCCTCCCGATTCTTTTGCCTGCTGCCATCCCAGTCCATCATAGAGGTACCAGGCACTATCAGGTGTGCTGAAAAACAATGGATAACCGGCATTAACAACATAGTCCAGGTTTTCTTTGCTGGCCGGAGCCCTCACCGGTGAGCCCTCAACCGCGAGTAGCAGAGTTGGTCTTTTGCTTGTGAATATCACCGGGGGATTGTTATTGAGTACGACGGTCTTTACAGTATCTACCTTTGGTGTGCAGGCAACTATTTGTTCGATAGACATAACCAGTGAACGGTCGGGCGACATAAAAGATCTTACCGTTTCTTCCATTTTTTTTGCGTCTGACTCTTCCAGAGAAGGAAAATTTATTTTTGAGGTAGAGAAATTATTAACTACAACCCTGTGTGTTTCCATGTTAGCCTCAGTATCTGCACTCATATATAACACGCCCGAAACTTCCTGGCCCTGGTTCGGTTTCAATGTAAATGCCATGCGGTAATGTAGTCTCTTATATTGTTCCCAACTATCTACCTGTGGTTGGTACATGGTAAGCACGGAACCTTCATTGGTTAGTTGTCTGGGAAATGTTACGTCCTGCGAAAACCCGGGTATGGCGAACAACATAATAACTATGACTGCCAGCAATCTCTTTTTCATAATAAAATGCATTTATTGTTGATGCTATACAAGCTTTCTCAGATTATTTATTTTTTGCTCAACCCCATCCAGGTTAATCAGGCCTTCGCGCGGATGATTTAGTTCAGTAATAAGGTTGAGGGTTAGTGTCATGACTAATGCATAGCCAAGCAATAAAACTATATTTCTCTTTTTACCTTTATAGTCGGATCCTAAAAGAAAAGCAGCTGTTAAAACAAGTGTGAGAAGTGTCCACAATACCAGTTGCGGCACCCTGCTGATTCTCAAGGCATCCCTTGTAGTAACAACATCAATCATGTCATTGAGAATAGGGATCATTTGTTGTGACCTTACTCTGAACTCCGGATCTTTTGAATTTTCCGCAACTGTTTTCCATATCCTCCCTGAAATCTCTTCAGCCTTAACTAATTCCCGGGACATTATGTCCTCATCAGACCCGGCATCATAGTAAGCAATCCTTGCTTCTACATATTCTTTGAAATTTTGCCTAAGAGGATTTCGGATACTGTCCGGGTACATGTCGCAACGGAGAATAGCTGTACCGATGGTATTTGCTTCTTCAACGATTACATGTCTTCGTGATTCAAATTTGCCAACAGCGAGTGAAAAAGTAAATCCAAGCAAAAGCGACATAACACCGAGTATAGATCCTTCAATAGAGCCCATACCTTCCATAACTTGTCCTGGATATTTTTCAAGTTGTCTTTTTTTATACCAATACCCCAACCAGTTCGCCAACAGGATGAAGGAAAATATTAATACAAAGAGGATATAGGTTGGTAGTTGAAAAAAGAGTGTGTCACCCATAAAAATGATTTGTTATTTTATCCTGACTGATATCGTGATCCTTCAATAGTAAAACAGAGTATCTGTGTATTAATCTCCTTGATGAATACAGCTAAAACACTTCGTTTAAGCCAAAGAAAAAGCCACCCGAGCCATATTTTCCTTTCGCGTAATCGATACAAAGCGTTGACCGGCTGTTCTTTTGAAGAAGTATGCGAAGCCCTCCACCAGCGGCCGGTTCAATGTATTGAAATAGTTTTTTGTCCAGATCATCTGAAGCGGTCTGAAGGTTTATAAAAGCAACGCCGCTTATTAGTTTATTCCGGGTAATAGGAAAACGGTATTCACTTTCGAAATAAGCGAACATGGGGCCCTTAAAGCGACCGATGGTATATCCGCGCCCGCTCCTGTTGTAAAGGTCATACCCGGTAGCCTGCAAGGCCAGATAAGGAATATCTCCATCGATTTTAAAAGAAGCCATATGCCAAAAAGCAAGAACATGCTCCGGATTTTTGGTGCTAAGGCTAATATATTTCCTGATATCGTATAAAAACTGAACTGCATTTTTTGTGCTTCCAAGCCATTCCTGGCTGAATGCAAAGTTGAAATCAGCATAGGTTCCTCCATAGGAACGGAGCGGGTGTTCTCTGCTATTATATTCGAAAGCCAGGAGCAACGCATTCGCTGAATATTTCTTGGGGCTGAATCCGTTTCGAAGGCTGTATCGGTAATGTGGTGTACTTGTCAGCGTTTCAAGTTTTTCATCATCAATATGATCGCGATAGTTAATACTTACCCCCAAACCTGCAAATAAATGTTTCCCGATTTTACGAAATACTCTCTCCGTTAATCTCAAATAACTGAATCTCGTGAGAAAGGCACTGTCACTGTTTGTACGATAATCTTTATTGCCAGTGCCTAAATTGTAGTCAGTTATCAGGAACTTTGATAACTGCCAGTTTCCTACGAAATTAAATTTGTTACCGGGAGTAAATACGTTGTGCCGCAGCTGAGCTGTGATAATGCCCTTAGAGGTATACAGCGCTTCAATGCCGAATGCAGACAGATCTGTGTTGCTTTCATTTCCGAATTGTTTGATAGCGGATGCCTTGGCCCCAATCACAAATCCAAAACTTGGATTATATCCTAAAGAGGGTAGTATTGCTATATTCCTTGACTTTTTTACTTTTGAAGTATCGGGTTTTTTATTAAACCATTGCCTTAATACATCGCCTACATCTTTAACGTTTGCTTCAGCTGTATCGTGGACTAAAACATCCTGGGCCTGCATTGCTGCTGAAAAACAACAAAGCAGGCAAAATATCACCAAGCTGGGTTTTAAATACACGGAACTTAAGATGGCAATTTTCTTCCCTGGCATGATGGATTATTCAATGACCTTGACAGACTGATCTAAATTATTTTCCTGATTGTGCGTTTCCCCGTTCACCCAGCATGCGGATCCCTCACCATATTTCCTGATAGTTCTCACCATTTTACTGACTGGAATATTCAGGTGTTTAAGTTTTGATTCGTGCACAAGTTTGATTATCCCCGACCTGGGATCAGGCGGTCCGGGAAAAAAAATGGTGGAATAACCACCAGTTTGCCGGTCAACTTCTATACCCAGTTTCCAGTCGTTATTCTCACTCACCAGGACTGAACGCCATTTATTATCAGCGTCACTTATTGCATCACTGGCCCTTGATTTAAGCATTGAATACCCGGGGATAAATACCAGGAGATTGTCTTCAATTTTTACAATCAGGGATTTAAACAATTTTTTTTCCGACAAAGTGCCTGCTATGAGACAGATCAATATAATAAGAACCAGGCTAATAAAGGTCAGCATCCCGATACCCAGAACACGTTGAAAAGGCAAGTACATTTTTATAGGCAAAATCAGTTTTTGTATAAATGAAATTGCTTTGCCTAAAATAAAAACGAGCAGGGTCATCGGAAGTAAAAAAAGCACAACTCCACTTAAAATTCGTTTCATTAAAGTCTGGAACCAGCGCATAATAAATTAGTAATCGTTTGAAGTTGCAACAAAGAGTTTTAATGCTCTCCATGATGTTTTCTCAGGAGTTTGCTGATGCCAAAAGCAACTACCCAGGTATCATATCCATTCCATTTTATGTCATATGCGAGGCTGACTCCAAATTCCCAATTGTTCTTCATTTCCCAGCCACTTTCAATGCCAAGTCTTGTAACAAAAAAGCTTCCTTCTTTTGCAAACTCACCGCCTGCGCCTCCCAGGAATGTCACATGATCTTTTGGTTTGAATAAGACAGATGCTATACTTGCAAATGGCCTGGTTCTTTCCAGTACTTTTTGGTCATGATCCTCCACTTCGAAGCTTTCAATCATCATATCGTTTTGTAATCCAACGGCCCAATGATTACTTATCCAGTAATCATAGTCTAAGCCCCATGAAGGAATGGCTTTCCAGCCCCGCTTGCCATTTTCCATAATACCCTGACTTAGATGAGAATGGCCAATAAGCAGGGAGAAACGGTGAGTACCTTTAAGATTTTCGTCTCCGGTTTCTTCCGTTTTTTCCTCCTGTCCAAAAATATTTATAGTTATCAGTAAAAAGACAACAATGGAGATCCGGTTTCTTTGCACTATTAATCAGTTTTGCTGGAAATATAATTTTACCTCCATCGTACGATACTGATCGCATATTCGCAGATGCTTATTTATCTCAATTTGCAAATGCTCACTTACCTTAAAAAGCCATCTTTTTTCATTTGTGCTGATACTACATCTGCAATGTCATTTACAGTTTTGTCTATTTTTGACGGATTCACTGTTTTAGTTGTGGAAGTCCAGAGTAATTTATCCGGGCTTACCGAGTAAATGGCGGATTCAATAAAATAGTTTTTGTCAGTTGTATAGTATCCGGGTGAAGAATATGCACCGGCGCCATAACCATAGTACCTTCCATAACTGCCGTAATAAACCGGGGAACTACCAGGCACATAGGAAGTTTCTTTTTCGACATCGGCCAAACGCATCAGAACTATATGTGTAAACTTTCCTTCAGTAAGCATTTTATTTAATACTTCGTCACTTGCCGCCTTCATTAATTCAGGGGTAAGCATAGTATAAGATGCAACGGCTGGTGTGGTAATCCCAACGCGTTTAACCAGTTGGTCTTCTATTAGCCTACGGGACGATTCGTCTTTTACCATAGCTACCAACAACGCCTTATTTGTTGGACCGGGAGTCACACTTGCGCCGGGTTCCTTCCAGGTTTTTACAATTTCTGTTGACGGTGAGCAGGAGACAAGGGCGCCAAGAACAAAAAGCGAGAGGATTAGATTTTTCATTTCCTGTAATTTTTAAGTTAAGTCTGAGTTTGATAAGTCGTGATGTTTGATAAATCGTGATTGATTTATTAGTTCTTTTGGGTTTTATCCAGCTCGCCGATCAGGGGAATATTATTCTGGACAAATCCTTTCCAGGCGGTTTGCAGATAGATCTCCAATTGCAACAACTTTGCTGCTTTTACCGCTCCCAGCGATTTTTTGAGTTTCCCATAGTACTCCTGGTTCAATTTGTCAAGGCTGATTGTGTTTGACAAAGCTCCATTCGCAGTTTTATCCGCCTGGGCAGCGTTGATCGAATCAAGTGAAGCATACTCCTCGATCAGCTTGAGCCTTTCAGTTGCAAGTTTTTCTCTTTTCTTCTCATATTCGCTATATATCGGCCAGAACTTTCCTCCTTCCTGTACATCCAGCGCCATGTATTCTTCAACAAGGGTCTTTTTGTCTTTTGAATAAGCCTTCTTGATATAATCCAGCTCCGGATCTGCAGATTGTGCTTTTACGAATACAATTGAAAGCATAAAAACAGCGGTGAGAATAAATAACTTTTTCATGTTGATTTTTTTTGCGGTAATTTTTTTTGATGTGCTGTAAAGTCTTGTAATGTTTGCTAAAATGTCTGAAGAATGGAGATTGACAGTTCACAATTGTTTCTAATTACGTGCCAGATAACTCAAAGTATACTGAACTGTCCCCTAGCTTGTTGATTACTATAGAGAAGAAAATTTTTCGTTTTAATTCACCACGAATGCTGCTTAAAAAGATGATTACCGGATATCGGAGATTCACGAAATGTCGTAAGTAGTTTGAACGTAAGTAGCATACTATCCATGGTTTTCACGAATAGTTTCCGCCCCATATCAACCTGTTTATCTTTATAGTTTTGCTGTTTTTGCAATTTGGTATTGAACTAATCTTCACGATCAATCGTCCGGCGGATGTCGGACACAATTTGTCCGGACTTTTAAGTTTATCAATCGATCCGCTTATTAATTAAATTAAATGGAAAAGGATTGGAATATGGGTGACAACTTTCTGCAACTAAAATTTAATTGGTAAATTTATTATGTCGGTATCTCTTCTCCACTCAACCTTCCAGTTTCGGTTATGCGAACCATTGCAACCAGGGTTTCCCTGATAATTATTTCTCTGACGCTATCCCTGACGGGCGTTGCACAAAAAACAGATAAGGTCTTTCTGAAGAATGGTGACGTGATAACTGGTGAAATCAAAAGCATGCAGCTGGCCAAACTTAGCTTTGACATGAATGGACCGGGAATTATTAGTATTAAATGGGAAGAAGTAGTACAGGTAAGATCGGTTAAGACATTCCAGGTTACCCTGCAGAAGGGGGATGTGCTGCTTGTGAAATTAGACAGCCTTTTTTTTACAAGCCAGCATGTTAACCTGGACGATATTGTGGAAATCGTGCAGATAAAAAATACTTTTTTTAAAAGACTTTCAGGTGATGTCAACTTTGGATTCAATTATAATAAATCAAGTGACATATTTCAATTGAACTTCGCAGGTTCGATTACCTACCGCAAACCAAAGCTGGAGCGTAATTTTAGTTTGAATACCGTACTCTCCAGGGCCTCAAGCGATACGATTACGTCCAAAAAGCAGGATGCAACTTTCAGTGATCTCAGAAAACTGAAACACCTCTATTATCTGATGAGTACATTGGGATGGGAACGAAATACGCAGTTGGATCTGGCTAATCGTTACCTGGTGACCTTCGGAGGCGGTAAAATTCTGTTTAATAATAATCACCAACGGCTGCTAACAGGTGTGGGCATTTCGTACAATGAAGAAAAATTCTACGAGAGCAATGCTTATCAAAGCAATGTGGAGGCATTGGCTATAATCCAGTTCAAGAAATTCCATTATTCATCGCCTAAAATAAGCATTGATGCACAATATGTGGTTTATCCCAGTCTTTCAAACT
Organism: Flavitalea sp.; assembly: GCF_035489435.1. Lineage (NCBI taxonomy): Bacteria > Pseudomonadati > Bacteroidota > Chitinophagia > Chitinophagales > Chitinophagaceae > Flavitalea > Flavitalea sp. Next base: position 29,889 of record NZ_DATHKG010000056.1, on the reverse strand, counting down.
GGGGAAGGGTGAGGATGAACCTGCAGGTTAATACAAGTGTTGAAGTTTTTAAAGATTTCATGGTTGGGTTTACATTTTACGACAACTATGATAGTCGACCGTCTGCAGGTGCAGCCTCCAACAACGACTATGGTCTGACCTTTAGCATTGGTTACAAATTTGGGAAGTGAAATATGACTAATAGCCAGCGGTTTTAATTTACGGTGAATGTCTGCTTCCGGTAATTAAAATGCCTCAGCGAAACTGAAATATGTTCCTTTAATTCCGTTTGGTCCAAATCCAAAATCAAGTCTCAGATTGGTATTGTGTTTTGTATCTACCCTGATTCTTAAACCCGCACCATACGATAGCTTCCAGCCATCGAGGGTTAAGTTACTGTATTTATCCGCTACACGTCCTGTTCCGACCCATCCGACCAGGCCGAATATATTCCAGACCGGTGCCCGATATTCAAACTGGGCATCGACAAGCACTTTATCCCGATATGCTCCCTGGTAATAACCACGCATCTGTTTATCGCCGCCCATCATTGAAAGTTCATAAAATGGTGTATTACCACCATTGTAATTTGTAGTTGCCTGCAGGGCGATTACATGTTTTAACCAGGGGTTGAAATATTTTCTTAAGTCCAATTCGAAATGTGTGAATTCGTATTCACTGAGAAATTCAGGATGCGTTACCAATACAGCCATCACAAGACCGCCTTGTGTTGGATTATAACGATTAAGCCTGTTATCATAAACAGCAGCGAGGCCAGTCCCAAAAGTAAATCCACCTTTTAATCCTGAAACTTTATCCTTGATCAGGAAACTATTGCTATCAGTTTTTACATTAAAATAGCTTGAAATATCAATAGGGACACCAACATAAAAAGATTTTTTAACCCTTACGAGGTTAGTCGCAAAAAACTTAATTCTTTCAGCCTCCACCTCTTCGACTCCCTCCCTGGTTACGTCATTACCAATACCAAAAATATACTCAGGTTGTTTCCGGTAATTAAAATAGGCAAGGATCATATATTTGTTTTCCTTGAAAATCAATTCGGTTGAAACGGAAAAGTTTATCCTGCCTTTGGTGGAAAAAGTTACTACCTCCGATAATTTGGATGGTTTGGAAATGGTATCTTTTTTTGATAGTTCAAAGATGTTGTTTTTAGCGAGGCCGAAAATATTCCCTGCTTCAGGTGAATAGGTAATTATTGGTGCTGGAAATATTTTAAAAAAGTGTTCTGCTTTTTTGTTGAACTGGTCAAACTTTGATGGGGCCTTTTTTTGCAATGAAGTATCGGGCAGCATATGAGAAGTCGAATCGGTTTGCGCGACAGTCGTTAAAGATGAAAGAGACATTATAGTGATACAAATGCTTTTCCAGGTTGGGATCAGATAAATGTATGATATTTTCATGTGCTTGAGTTAGTATTTACAAGTGCCCGAGTCGTACTTTGATTGCTATAACCCTGGTTGACTTTTATGTTATCTTTCAATAATGTTCTTACCCACTATTCTTTTTTTTGAGGTTCATCTCTTTGAATAAAAAATACCTGGCACCTACATCTAGACTCCATTGATAGCGTCCTGCAAAATCACCGAAGATTCCGGCACTTGGCGTAATCCAGGCATTAATCCGCGGTGTTAACACATATCCCAACCTGCTTCTCAGGTTCATTGATAAACCGCCGTTTATATAATCAAGAAACCATTCAGGCGCCACTACCATCCAGGTTCGTTTTGAAAAAGTTTTGACCATTATAAACTGCAGTTTCGTAAAACTGATATCAGCTCTCTCTTCATCGCCGCTTACAGAGTTAGTTTGTTGAAGTACCAGGGAAAGAAGCATTTTTCGCTTTGGTATTACCTTTGAATAGCTGACAACCGGAATCAGTAAATTTTTACCGGTACCAAGTATGGGAGACTGAGCAGTATTCAGGCTGATCTCCATGGATGCTGTAAACGCTGATAGCTTAGACTCAAAAAATTTGAAGCCAAGTAAGCGAAATGAAATGTCACCCATGCCAGAAGTCTTGTAATGTGCCGGCGCATTAAATGTATTATTGACATAAGGGAGATCAACCCTTGTTGTGAATCGCTTCCCGATCTTCACAATAGTTCTGACAATAGTCTGATTTAAATAGAAATCATGTTTCTTGTAATACTGTAATTCATTAAAGACTTCTATCCGGGTAAAAAACTGTGATGGGTCCTCGGCTTTGGCGCTGTTGCTTATTGCAGTAGTTGTATCCGCTACATTTTGTGCATAGATAAAAACTGTAAAATGCACCAGGAACAATAAGAAAGCCAGTTTAGCCATTTTGTTTTTTTGAAATTATCGCCCACTTATTGTTCCTTTTGTTTTTTGTTTTTTTTCGGATTTTTTCCAATCGGAATTCCGGCTGTTAAATACAGGACCCTGTTATACTGATTGGGCGTTGAATCGTCAACTACAACATCGATAAGTCCGTAATAATATTGGAGGTTCAGGTTCATTCCATTGCCTTTCATAAGCCGATAACCAATGCCTAATGCAAGGCCTCCATCGAGTGCATGATAATTATCCCTTGTATCCAGCTTATATCTCAGGTCCTTTTTGTCTTCTACTGACCTGGTGAACTCGTCAATACATTTGCTTCTTAATCCCAGTTGTATACCACCTTTTACAAAAAAATGATTTTTGAAGCTGTATTTCATCACTACCGGGACATTGAAATACCTGAGTTTTCTCGCAACGCTACCGCCTTGAAGAGCACTGTCGAGACCTGAATTGTTCAATGAGTAAACGGGCAGATCATCGGCGCCCATCGGAGACTTTACTATTACACCGGTATTCAGCATCCAATTGGGATTTTTAAGTTTGAAATCGAAATAAAAACCAAGATTAAAACCCTGCAGGCTATTGGTGTTGTCAAGATTTTTTAAAGCTGACCAATTGAGTCCCCCTTCTAATCCGAATTCTATCTTCCCGGTGTTAAGTTTGTCTCCCAATAAAAGAGAGATCAGCACCTGTGAATTTGATGTAAATGCTGACAAGAAAAATACTGTGATAAAAAAGAATTTTTTCATGGGCTAGTATTTAATTGTTACAAACCGAAACGGTATTGTAACCCGCCTATAAACTGCTGACGACTGCCAAGAAAACCATATTCTGCTCTTACCATCCAGTGCTTATTCAACTGAAATTGTCCGCCGACAATAAAATTCCACATGTCCTTTACTCTTTTGTTTAATGAATATTGAATAGTGGAATTATTTGCAGTGCCAAGTGCCCCTTCTGCCGCTGTCAGGATATTTGCCGCTTTTGCAAGGGTCCTGTTAGCTGTTTCATATTTGGCTTCATTGATCGGGTTGTTTTGTTGAGGAGGTGTAAGACCATTCCACCAGGTATCGATCTGGGCTTGTGTTTCGGCTACTTTTTGCTGACCCGCATCAATTTTTGCAGCCGCTTCGCCGGCACCTTCTATTACATCACTGATAGCAATCGATCCATTTGTAGCGGCACCATATTTTACACGGAACCCTCCAACCCATAAAGCAACATTTTGCTCTGGCTTTTTGAGTTTAAAGGATTTTCCTAAACGGGGGCCAAACACAAATGAAAATACTGGCTTATCCAAAGCACTTACATCGGTCCATGTAAAGTTCATGTCAAGCGCAATCCAACCTCCGCCGACGCCCATGGTAGGAGTTAAACCAAATCCTACTGTTGTGGAATTGAAATTGGCCTTCGTCGAATAACTTGTAACTTCTTTCCAGTTATTGCTGCTATCCGGTACATAGATTCCAAAACCAACAGCCGTTGAGGGCCTTGCAGCTGCAACAATTCCATAAACGTTTAAAAAAGGGAGTATCCAAACATCGGGTCTGATGTTGAAAGCAGTGGCTTCAGATACTGCCTGGTTGAAGCGTATGATTTCATCCAGGTCATAAGGCTGGCCGTTATTAAACCCCACTTTCAGATCTTCGATTACAAGGTCAGACTTTTGCCAGAATACATTCACACCAATACCGGCAGAGTAGGGCAGGTTATATCCAAGTTTGGCAACTTTCTTCCCGAGAATTGGTAACGCATATGGATACTCGATGTTTGCCAGGCTGTCTCTGAGATCCTCGTTCTTTTTACCAACTTCTTTATTGGTATATACTTGAGAAAACACGGAAGATGAAATGAGGACCATGGGAAGGATCCGGATAGCCTTAGATAGAAATCGCTTTATATTATTCTTGAAAAACATAATACAGATTTAGGGTTTAGCTATTCGCCTGTTGGAGCTTCGATTGTATATCCAAGTTGTTTCAGAGCATCAGCTTCATTATAAAATGTTCTGCTGTGTACAATTTTTCCATTTTCGATCCGGTAAACAGCATTTACCCACAAATTGATCGGGCCTCTTCCGTCTTTGTATTTTATGGTGAGATAAGCCCAGTTCAGCACCCAGTCACCAATAGCTTCGCCTTCAGTAGATGTAACTGCTATTTCTTTATGCCTTGTATATTCAAAAGATTCGTAAAGATTCTCGGCGTTAAATTTAAAGGCCTGGACAGCCTCTTTTTTGGTAGTTGAATCACCAACTGAGGGCCCATATCCAACATAGCTATCGGCAAGGAGAGAATCCATGGTCGCGACATCTTTTGTTTCCACAGCCTTCATAAATTTTTTAGCAATCTCAAGGTTCTCTTTTTCCTTGTTGTCCTTATCTTCTTTGCAGGAATAAAGGCTGATGCTTAATACGATTAACAATAGTAGTTGCTTCATGATCGGTTTAGTTTTTGTTGATTGATATGTATGTTTATGATGTTTTTTTAAAAACAACAATCATTTGATTCTTCAACTAGTTATTTGATAGTGTATCCCTTTCCTTCAAGACAAGCAGAAAATCCTTTCACAAAAGTGGCTTTGATATCTGCTTCCTGGCTTTTTACATTCGCTTCTGCCTGTTGATTTGCTCCTGCCTGTGCTTGTTTTCCAGCCCTTCTTCCGGCTAATCCACCTGCCACAGCGCCAATAGCGGCACCTTTACCGGCATCTCCTGCGATTGCTCCGATAGCGACACCCGCTGCTGCTCCTTTTGCTGCTCCCTTTACTCCACCGCCTGTTGGTCCTGACTGTACTTCTGCGGGTGCGACTTTAGGAAGATTCAATGGGTCAATTCCTGTTTGTTCGATTGACCATTTGTAACATTCGAATTCATCTTTTTTCTGTTGATCCTTGCTTTGCCCTTTTGCTGGAAACACAATTAATTTCAAGCCCTGCGACATCTGGTTATACGTCATTTTTGAAGTGTCCGGTAAAGATGGCGGTGCCTGGGCTAAAGCTGTTTGAAAGATCCCCAGGATAAACAATGGTAAAAACAGCCCCGCAACTGCTTTAGAGAAAAAATTTCGTTTCATTTTTTTTGGTTTTAATAAATAATAACAATAGATAGTATTTGATTCAAGCTTATTTGATTCTGGCAAATTGTACTTTGTATGTATTTCCTTCTACCGCCTGAAAATATTCCCCCGCCAGCATGTCTTTGTCCTGGATATAATACAGGTTGTATTTTGATCCCGGGTAATTCACATCCCTCAGTTCAATATAGATATTCAGAATACTGTCCCTGGTTGACCAGCGTGTATCTGCTACATTTATTGAGCTCGGATTGAAATAGCCAGCCTTTATTTTACCGTTCACATAGAGTTCCGATATTTCGAGCCTATATTCAGCATCCGTTCTGATCCAGTTGCCGGTTACAATTGTCCGGTCAATTGATTTATATTCTTTTATAATAGCAGACTCACCCTCACTGATTTCGGTCTCAGCTGCCTTATCATTGTTCAGTGGTTGATTGCAACCTGAACTGAATACTGCTATTGCAGCAATAAGTATTAATCTATATTGGGTTTTAATCATCATTCAATTAAAAGTCTGTTTAACGTTCATAACACTAGTGGTTCCAGATTTACAGTTGTTTCAAGCATTAATTTTCTGGTATTGTTGATTGTGATTTTAATTCCCTTGCATGCAACTGTTCGTGAAGGATCATCAATGGTCTTTGGTTGACTGGTATTAATCCTAATTCAGGGCGATCCAATGCAAAAATCAGGCACATCACCACGGAAAAAGTAGTCGCCAGCAACAGGTTGATTCCATAACTTCCCTTACCTGAAACCCCGAACTGGTAACCAAGCACCAGCATAGATAAAAATCCGATGATAAATAATACAAAAAGGATTGCTTTAGGTATCCGGTATACAATTACTAATGTTACCCGCTCGTAATAGGCATCTATGACATCGTTAACAGCACTTGTGTATAAGGCATATACTTCAGAACTCCGGTCCTGTACAGCAAGAGCTTCTGTATAGCTCCAGAGTGAATCAAGTATCTTCCGGGAATTCATGAAAGCGTAATCCATTTTCGATAGGTCTTTTAAGAGATCTACCCGCAGGTCCACATATTCAACCAGGTGTTTTTTGGTCGCTGACCGGTAAGGCTCCGGGATTAAACCCGCACGTAAATAAACAATCCTGATATCTTTTACTTCTTCCATTAGCATAGCTTTTCGTGCATCATAACGATTGGCAGCTATCTGGAATGTAAACGCCAGCATGAAAGCCAGAAGCCCAAATGCAGCTGAGACAACAGATTCAATAGGAGTATGTTGTATGTCTAAATCAGTCTTGCGATGATACATACCAACCCGCTGACCGACAAACAGGGGAATGATGACGGCTGCGAGGGGCAAAAGGAACATCCATGCTATCTGGAGTAAAGAAGAAAGAGTCATACCTGTTGCCATTTTTTGATGTGGATGTTTTTAATGTGTGATCAATTCATATTGCTTACACGAAACGCTTGAATATCGGCAATCGGACCATGAACTATTTTCTCATCTTCCCCAAGAGTGAAATAAGCACCTGTAAGCAATTGGAACTCCATGGAAGACATAAATAATTTCATCGAATGCCCGTTCAGCCAGAGTGAAAAAAAATGGTAATGTCCATCATTAAACACATCAGTAGAAAGACTATGTTCTATGCACTCAGCCGGCAACTGGTTAAAGACAAATCTGAATGTTTGTTCAAATTCCTTCCTTTTGTTACCAGGAACATCGCCTGAAATTCTTAGGAAGTGAGGAGTATTTTTTTCCATCTTGCTAACCAATTTTATTTCGGGGAAAGTGGTGAATTGAGTACAGAAATACTGTGAAGATTCTTTCAATAGATGTTCAGGTGTTGCTAATTGTATGCCAGATGAAAAACATGCACCTCCAGACACTCCGTATTACATTGATTATGATAGAAAAGAAAATTATTAGCTTGTAAATCTTCATCGATGGGGTAAAACGTATTGAATACCGCATATCGGAGATATACGAAATATCGTAAGTTGCCTTGAGATAATTGTAGTTGAATCACGCCCTTTTACACGGTATCATGTTTCCATGGAACCGCGATTTTTAGTTTCTTCATCCGGGATCTTAGCGTGTTGGGATGCATCACAAGCTTTTCAGCGGCACCGTTTTCTCCATTTATTTTCCAGTTGCATTCCTGCAATACTTTAAGGATATATGCTGTTTCTACCTGTTCAAGAGAATTTGTAGAAGCCGTTTCGGTTTTATTGGTTTCAATATGCTGATGGAACCAATCCAGTTTAAGCGTATGATTATCACTTGAGATTACGGCGCGCTCGATTACGTTTTTCAGTTCACGGATATTGCCGGGCCACTCATAGTCACAAAGACGATTCATATCTGCCTTTGAAATGTTCTCAAATCGTTTACCATGCTTCTTTGATTTCTTTTCTATAAAGTACTGAATCAGTAAAGGGATGTCTGCATTTCGTTTACGGAGTGGGGGAATGGTGATAGGAAAAACGTTAAGCCTGTAGAAAAGATCATCTCTGAACCTGTTTTCTTTAACTTCTTTTTCCAGGTCGGAATTGGTGGCAGCGATTACTCTCACATCCACTTTAATGGTTTGATGGCCGCCGACTCTTTCGAATTCACCGTTTTGTAATACACGTAATAATTTTGGTTGAAGTACCAGTGGCAATTCCCCAATCTCGTCAAGGAAGATTGTCCCGCCATTTGCTTTTTCAAATCTGCCCATCCGGGATTGAATTGCGCCGGTAAAAGCCCCTTTTTCATGACCAAATAATTCATCTTCGATCAGTTCGGCAGGCAAAGCGCCGCAGTTCACCTTCACAAAAGGCATCTTGCTTCGCAGGCTTGTTTCCTGTATGAGGTCAGCAAACGCTTCTTTTCCCACACCTGTTTCGCCCAGTAACAAAACACTGGCATTGGTTGGAGCTACCTGTTTTGATTTTTGAATAGCATAGATAAAAGGGCGGCTTTTACCGACCACTTCCTGATGCATTCCTGTTGGTATGATGTCTTCGTGCTGTTCCAGGTTTTCTTTCTCCAGTTCCGCTTTTAATTGTTGTACCTGTTGTAAAGCCTCCTCCTGTTTGGTTATATCAGAGCCTATACTCATTCTGCCCATCAGGTCCCCATTGTCGTTGTATAATAAATCACTCGTCCAGTTGATTATTTTCTCTTTTTTGTCTTTCGTCAGAACGGCATTTTTATTTTTTGTTATAACTCCGTTTGGCACCACCATTCCATCAAAGCCTGTTTTGTTACCGGAGTTGCCCGGGACACTCAAACAATGATCTGACCAGTTCGTATCTATTAACTCTGATGCGTCTTTGTAACCAAGCAGATTTAATCCATAACGATTGATATATTTTATCCTCCCGGCAATGTCAGTGTTTATAATGACAAGCTGAATCTCTTCCAACATTGATTGCCAGCGGCTCTCTCTTAAGCCAAGTATTTTTTCAAGATGATATTGTTTATCCGGATTTGCCTGCAGTTGTATCCCGATAATCAGGATAAACGCAAGCGGGCAAAGGTTGAAAGGGAAGAAAATAGCGGTCCAGTCCCCGGTTAAATTATCGTTGCTTAGTTGATTGATAGCACCGAAGACATTCAAAACCGTAAACACAACCAGGGCGACAAAAAGGCATAAGGCTTTTGGCCTTTCGGTTTTGTATTGGCGAAACCCGGCATAAAAACCATGAGCTATGATGACCGCCAGTATGCTGGAGGCAGTCGCAATCCATACTTTGTCAGTACTCCTGGTTGAGGTGCCAATCATTAATATGTAAGAAATAACTATCGAAAGCGTTACAAGGAAAGGCACCAATTTGGGTTTATAACCAGTATATAACGAGATAAACCAGGGAAGCATAGCTATAAATGAAAAGCTGAATAGTTGTTTCACATTTATATTGGTTGGATAGGGTACAGTATCCAATAAAATGAAGCCGCTGGGAGGGAGTAATATAAATATGACAACGGATAAACACAGCAGAGAGAAAAACAGATCAATTTTTTTTCCGCTCTTATGGAGAAAGGTTAACAGGCTGATTAGTCCTATTGCCAGTGCGATGCCGGAAGCTAAAATTGCGGCGGCGTAGTAGAATGTTTCCATTGGCTTATATATAAGTGTTAGCGACCTGGTTAAAATCTGTATCCAATCATTACCATATACCTGAAGCCTATACTTGTAGTATTTGCGGATCCTTTTTTCTGAAATTCTCCTTCATCAATAATCTTATTGTAACCTGGAAATTTTTCTGCCAAAGCATCGTTTAACTTTTCAAAAAATTTCTGTTTGTCCTCTTCAGATAAATTAGAACCAAGAGATGCTTTTAAATTATAGGTTGATACACCAGGACCTGCAAGTATCATATCCAGGGAGATTCGTTTCCAGAGTATAAACTGGTATCCCAATTCAAAACCAAGCGTATGCGTTGAAAGCGAAGTTTTTGATTCTATATTCTGAGTGGCGCCTCCGCTGGAGCTTTTCAATGCCCAGGTATTTGTTTTTTCAAAAAAATTGTAAGAGTAATAAGGTCCGATATAAACACCCCTTGGTGCATTGTACTTATTTTCTTTTGAAAGATAGAAGCGATAATCAACTGAAAAATTAAAACCTTTTTCGCCGTCGCTTGAATTGACTCTCAGCGAGTCACTGTTTATAAGATTAAGGGTTGGAAAGCTTGCCCGGCCAATATTTACGGAGATCGACTGATGACTATTAATCAGCCTTTCATATCCAAAAATGAGGGACTTACTACTGAAGATTAATGGATTCGTTATGTTAAAACGAAAGGTGTTCTTATGAATTTTTTCTCCTGCCACCTTTTCCTGGGCCACCAATCCCTGGAACATAATGTGGAAGATCAGTATTAACAAAATAGCATTTTTCATACTCCTGGTTTTGCGAATCTTTACCTTCTCAATGGCAAATACTTCGAATTGATTTATGCAACACTCTAGAAATTAAAGCCAAGTCTTATTACAGTCCGAATGTATTTACATCATATAAAAGACGACTTTCATCGCTTCCGTTTTGATAATCTATACTTATGATTTTGTATCCACCGGTTAGTTGGAAAAGTTTGGAAAAGCGATAGCCCGCATAGGCCTGTAATTGCCATACAAAGTCTGACCCAATTCCAAATCCGCCCAGGTCGCCGCGGAACTGGTAAATAAATTTTTTGTCTGATTTACTATTTATGCGCGCTATAATTATGGGATCCAGCCATGTATGTGATATAGATTTGCTCCGAAAGTTTGTGCCGCCACCAATTGTATTTGTAACCAGGTCTGCACTCGCTTTAAGATTATTTAGCCTTCCTCCAATGCCTGCTTCAAGCCAGGGCAATACCCTTGCCAGGCCTGCGACTTCCCACGAAAATTGTTTAAAATTTACATCGCCGCTATTTATAAATTTATCAGGTGTTGCATTTTCATCCAGGTTCATATAAATGAGGTCAGAAGTAAATGCCCATTTATCACTGGCCATTTCCAGGTATAAAATAGCTGCGATCTTCATGTGGCTGAAAACGTCTCCGGGGTCAGCATCAAGTTTAGTGTCCGGTAATGTACCTACACCGATGGTCCCATTTAGATTCGGAAACATCAGGTATGGTTCTACAACAAAATTCCATTTTTTCCTGGTTTTGAGACTGTCTTGTGCAGCAACTGAAAAAACAATTAAAATAATGCATTGCAAAAGGCAAAATGCTTTTGTAAGACCACGGTTTATGTAACTGGTTGTAGACATTGAACGAAATTTTGCTCCAACGGTAACCGTTATCGTTGGTTCTCCCAACGTGGCATAGCTATTACGAACAGTTTAACAAAACCCTCTGCTCAGGTGAAAGAACCTTTTTATTTTATTTTGCCGGTCTGGTAAAGTACTAGCTGAACCCGGAGTTTTACATTCAGTATGTAGCTGCAATTAAGTCAAAAGAAAGGGATCGGCAAATCAGACACAGCCTGCTTTTGAAACAACTTATAATTTTATGCCTTTTAATTAGTTTGTTTCACCGGGTGCGACTTTAATTCTGCCGCTTTTAGCAGCAGCCTGAAGGGCCCTGAAATCTTTTTCATTCTGGGTGGCATAATCAAATGCAAACCGAACCATTGCCTCATCCAACTCATTACTATTTCCTGCATAACCTGCAATCATTGCGGCATCGCCCGATTTTGCATGTGCCAAAGCAAGGGCCCAGCTGCAAAGGCTGCAATAGGCAGGCATGTTTTCAATCTTCACTGTCTGCGGATCAAATTCCACTCCTCCTTTCATATCGCGGAGCTGTCGCACATAGAAATGAAAGCCATCATATTCTCCCCAACCCAGGAAAATATCAGGCGCGCCCTGTATAAGTCTTTGTCCCTGCACAACCCGCTCGCCCGCATTTGCATATGACGATTTCGCCAGAAAAGGTTCCAGCACCGATGCCTGCGCTTCTTTTACTTGTAAAAAAAGCGGATCTTCTGAATGGGATCCTTTAAGAAATATTATCCAGCACCTTGTGCCTACACTTCCAACACCCACTACTTTCCTGGCTACATCCACAATCTTATAATGACTGAGCAGTTTTTTCCGGTCATCCCCAATTGAAATCTTGTATGACTCAAGTAAGGCTGCGAGCGCTTCCTCAATTGGTAGCCCGGCCTTTGTATGCGTTTCATGGATTACGAAGGGTGGATCATCCTTCAGGCGGTGAGTGTCGTCTACTATATCTGTAATTTTGCCGAGCACCTGTACATGTGTACGTGACCTTGCTTTGGTAGTTATTTTTTTAAGACCCTTCTGTTGTGCAGAAGTGATGGTTTTAAGAATGTCTTTTTCCCTGATAGTTGCATACCACAATTCCATATTTCCCATCTCTGCATATTGCCTGATACGTTTTCTATATGTGCTTACTGCTGCGCGTACTGAATCTGTACATAATGCTGTATCTGCTCCCAGGAATTTTCCACCTACAATTATACTCGCCACCAATCTTTGCAGATCCCATTCCCATGGACCGGGAAAAGTTTCATCGAAATCATTGATGCCGAAAATGAGATTACGTTCGGCAGACGCGAAGACGCCGAAGTTTGCTATGTGCATGTCCCCACATGCCTGGACATTAATTCCGGTGTTTTCTTGACCAGCCGCGAGATCCCCTGCCATAACTGCGGCGGCACCGCGAAGAAAAGCGAATGGCGAACTAAGCATCCTGGCATAACGAATAGGTACCAGGTCCTGCACGCGCGACTTGCCCTGTTCTTCTAAAATAGCCACAGGATCAGCGCGATTGGAGGCTACCTCAAAATCACCCATTCTTGCCCTTGGAAAATTTCTCCGTAGTTCTTTACCTGCAGCCAATCGTTCCCCGATAGTCCGGTCTTTTTGTCGAAATTCACTTTTCGGTTCTGCCCACATAAAACTGATTTTAATCGAGTTACTTTAACCGGGGTTTCGATAAGGAGAAAACACACCAGCCCAATAAAACAGCATGAAGGAAAACTGCCGGCCATAAACCAGGCCCGGAGATTCCCTTAAAGAGTCCTGCATACACCAGTAGTGTTATAGAAAATACATTATATCCCAGCATTGTTTTAACCATCAGGTATGATTGGCTATCATCCCTTGAAAACAAACATGCAATAGCAATAGTAAACAATGTTGCTCCTGCAAGTCTTCCTGTTAATATCGCAACCGGGTCAGTAAGGGAACTTCCAAGTAATATCGAAACCAGGAATGAAGGCACAATAAACAGCCCTATCCCGGTGATGGCCTCAATTAATCCTGTAATCCTTAATAATGATTTCATTCATTTCCATTTGCCAGACAATAGTATCAAAGTTTAATATGAGAATCCATTTAATTAGAGTTATTCACTGTTAAACAGTTAATTTAACGTGCAACTGGCATCTGTATGGCCAGTGATTAACAAACGACGATTAAACTGCTGTTTTTAATTTAGATACATCATGAAAAATGCCATCATGCTTCTCCTTTTTAATTTGACCATTACAACATTCTTGTATAGTCAGAACGGTTTGCCTGATAACAGGCAGCGCAAAGATCTTAGCCTCCTGGTTGATAAATATTCACAAGCGAGGGAAAACAGGGATACGACTTTGCTTAAAAATATTTTATCCGGAGATATTGATCAATTGGTTTCTACAGGCGAATGGAGAAATGGAACAGAGTCTGCAGTGAAAGGAATGTTGAATAGTTCAGCATCAACTCCCGGTACCAGGACTCTTGCTATTGAGAAAATAAAAATGTTGAGTCCGGTTATTGCAATCATCGATTGCAGATATGAAATTCAAAATGCATCCGGAAATCCGAAAAAGATGTGGAGTACTTTTATAGTTGTGTCTCTTAAAGGGGTTTGGAAGATAAGTGCTATAAGAAACATGTTGCCGGTAGCCTCATAACTGTGCGGTTCAATAAATTGTTACCAAAATCCACTCACGATATTTCGTAAATCTTCGAAATCCGGTAATCATAGCCGGGTCGTGATTTTTCTATTGTTCTTCTTCAAAAATTTTCTTTTCTATAGTAATCAACCAGCTATGAGCCATTGCTAAGTGCCTTTTTTCTATTGGCACGCTATTGGACTTAATTGACCACTATGGGTATGATGCTTCGGCAAACTTTCTTTGTTTATCTCCCCGCTTATCGCATATAGGTCAACGTTAATAAAAATCAGGTTAGCAAAAGCACCGTTATTAGTGATCACTCGTGCTTTTAAATGTAATAGACAAGAATTTTATTGATAAAGAATTGATTGATAAACCATCTGAATTTATATATCAAAATAACAAGTTTATAAAATGAAGAGCAAAATCAAATTCACTACACTGCTGACTGTTTTAGCCATAGTGGTTTTCAGTTGTAACCAATCGGAACAAAAAGAAGTAAATGTTTCCTCAGCAGATTCTGCCACAACAGTTGAATTTGATCGTACCATTCTTCCTGTTAAGGAACCAACTTATTTAAACGATACCACTTCGGATGCGAGGATTGCAAAAGCTCCGCAACGATTTGTTGTAAAGGCCCCGGCGAAAGCTCCGAATATAGTGATAGTGCTAATTGATGACCAGGGCTTTGGTGTGTCCAACGCTTTCGGGGGACCGGTCAATGAACCGACAGCGGATAAACTGGCTGCAAACGGCTTAAAGTTTAATCGTTTTCATACCACTGCATTGTGTTCTCCAACACGGGTAGCTCTACTTACCGGGAGAAATCATCACCTGAATAATGCTGGTGCTATCATGGAACTTGCCACTGCATTCCAGGGGAATACCGGGATAAGGCCAAATGCGATTGCTCCATTGGCGGAGATGCTTCGTTTGAATGGATACAGCACGGCAGCGTTTGGTAAGTATCATGAAACTCCGCCCTGGGAGGTATCTGTTTCGGGACCTTACGATCGCTGGCCCACACATTCAGGCTTTGATAAATTTTATGGATTCATCGGTGGTGAGACCAATCAATGGGCACCAGCTGTTTACGATGGTACTGTAAGAGTTGAAACGCCTCATGATCCCAATTATCATTTTACAACAGACATGACTAACCAGGCCATAAACTGGGCAAGCGCACAGAAGACCTTAACTCCTGACAAGCCATTCTACATGTATTTTGCGCCTGGGGCAACGCATGCACCTCATCATGCGCCCAAAGAATTCATAGACAAATACAAAGGTAAATTTGATCAGGGTTGGGATAAGCTTCGGGAAGAAACATTCGAAAGGCAAAAGGCTTTAGGTGTGATTCCCAAAGATGCAAAATTGACTGCACGTCCTAAGGAGATCCCAGCCTGGGACTCTCAAAGTGTTGCTCAGAAAAAATTATTCGCTCGGCAAATGGAGGTTTTTGCAGGGTTTGCAGAACACACGGATAGTGAGGTGGGACGGCTGGTTGCATCGCTGGAAGAAATGGGAGAACTCGACAATACACTTTTCTTATACGTGATGGGAGATAACGGCGCCAGCGCCGAAGGAGGTCCGGAAGGGAATTACAATGAAATGATGGCCCTGAACGGAATAGTTGGAAAGGCAGATCAGATGATAAGCCATATTGATGAATGGGGTGGGCCAAGCACGTTTCCGCATTTTGCAATCGGATGGGCGCTTGCGTGTAATACACCTTTTCAATGGACAAAACAGGTTGCTTCCCATTTTGGCGGTACCCGCAATGCCCTGGTGGTGCATTGGCCTAATGGAATTAAATCGAAAGGTGAACTGCGGTCACAGTTTACGCATGTAACAGATCTTGCACCCACTGTAATGGAAGCAGCTGGCCTGCCATTTCCGAAATCTGTAAATGGAACGGAACAGATACCCTTCAGCGGGTCATCATTTGTCTTTGCATTTGATGATGCAAAAGCAGCTGATAAACATATAACACAGTACTTTGAAATGTTTGGCAACCGGGGAATCTATGATAATGGATGGGTGGCCTGTACCAGGCATTCAATCCCGTGGTTAGCAGCAGCCCTTCCAAATTTGAACGATGATGTATGGGAATTATACAATGTGAATGAAGATTTTTCACAAGCCAATAACCTCGCAGCAAGTAATCCTGGAAAACTTAAAGAGCTACAGGAAGTATTCAAAAAGGAAGCCATAAAAAATCATGTTTTCCCTATCGATGACCGCCGGTTTGAACGATTTAATGCTGAAATGGCGGGACGCCCCGATCTGATTGGCAAACGTACTTCCTTAACACTTTATGAAGGTATGACCGGGCTTAGTGAAAATGCATTCTTAAACATCAAGAACAAAAATTACACGATGACTGCTGACATCGAACTAAAAGATGCAAAAACCAATGGCGTCATCATTGCCCAGGCTGGCCGGTTTGGTGGATGGGTATTGTATATGAAAAACGGGATAGTGCATCATGAATACAATTTCTTCGGCCTGGAGTGGACCAATATTCAATCGGCTAAAACACTAGGTGCGGGAAAGCATGAAATTAAATATGAATTTCTTGTCGACGCACCCAAGCCGGGTTCAGGTGGCAAATGTATTTTGTATGTGGATGGTGCAAAAGTGGCTGAAGGGAAAATCCCGAAATGCCAGCCTTTTATTTATTCTGCAGATGAGGGAATAGATGTAGGGATGGATAATGAGACAAACGTTTCCAGGGATTATAAAGAAAGAGAGAATAAGTTTACAGGAAAAATAAAGAAAGTGACAGTAGACATTGCGAAAAAATAATAAGAATCTTTTCCTGATCTATTTATTGTTTTTTAAAGGTTGCTATACAAGTTTCCTGAGATTACTCATTTTCCGTTCAACCCCATCCAGGTTAATAAGCCCTTCGCGGGGGTGATTTAATTCAGTGATGAGATTCAGGGTTAGCGTCATTACCAATGCATACCCCAGTAATAAGATAATATTTCTTTTATTGCCTTTATAGTCCGAACCTAAAAGAAAGGCTGCCGTGAGCACCAGTATCAGGAGCGTCCATAAAACCAATTGTGGCACCCTGCTGATCCGCAAAGCGTCCCTGGTAGTAACAATATCAATCATCTCGTTAATAACGGGTATCATTTGTTGTGAACGGATTCTGAAATCCAGGTCACTTGAATGAAAGGTTACGCTTTTCCATATTCTTGCTGAAATGACTTCAGATTTGTCTATCTGATTACTCATTATCTCCTCGTCATTGCCGGCCTCGTAGTATGCGATTCTTGTTTCTACATAATCCTTGAAATCTTTTCGGAGGGGAATCCGGATGCTGTCGGGATACAGATCACAACGCAATATCGCTGTACCGATAATATTGGCTTCGTCAACGATCACATGTCTTCGTGCTTCAAATTTTGACACAGCCAATGAAAAAGTAAATCCCATTAAAAGAGACATAACACCAAGTATCGATCCTTCAATGGAACCCATTCCTTCCCGTGCCTGGCCGGGATGTTTTTCAAGTTCCCATTTCTTATACCGGTATCCTAACCAATTGGCAAGTATGACCAGGGAGAAAATGATCGCAAAAAGAATATAAGTCGGCAATCGAAAGAAAAAGTTCATAAGAATTAATTTGATAATAGTGTGAAAAGCAAAGCGTCTCGGACTGTATTTTGAAACACTTCATGCAATCCAAAGAAGAATCCACCGGAAGCATATTAGCTTTGGCGTAATCGATACAGATAGTTGACCAGCTTTGTTTTGGTTCCTCCCTGGGTCCGTATAATCGCATCGCCATAACAAATGGACCATTAGGTGGTATTTTCGTTAATTGTTTTTATTTTTTAGGATACCAAATCTTACTGACTCCCAATGTGCCATTGAAAGCAAAAGGGGCTTTGTCATAATAATCGAGTGATACGGGCGAGCCCAGGTCACTTCCAAAATCAAGGCAATCATTTGCAGTAAATGCGAATGGTACGGAAATCGGAGCTTGTCCCTGTGCTACTTCTTTACCGTTTACTTTTAACACAATGTTCAACGGGGCGCCCGGTTTTGGCGCAGTGCGCCTGGATTCTACTTCTATCGTCATTTTACCGGCAGCTAATTTATTCGTCGATTTAATTTTCGTCCGGGTAATTTCAAACAGGTTGTATTCATAGTTTAAGTAGCCATCCTTCATATAACAGGTAAGCCCACCCGAGAATCCACCCAGGGCATAAAGAACCCCATTTGCGTTATCAGGTACGGTCACTTCCATACTAACATTATTATCAAATTTTCCCAATTTAGGTGCGGTAAATTCCGGCATCCTGTTAACCGGACCGCTGAAGGTCCATGCAGTATAAGGCGTGGCAGGTGCATCTTCAGGATGATAAATTATTGACCAAAGACCACCACCGATAGGTAAGTTTTTATTTTTTGCAGATTCAATGAGAAAGATATTTTTTAATTCTGCAAGTTTTCCCGGATTTGTCGCTGCAAGGTCTTTTGCCTGGCTCCAGTCTTTATCTATATTGTAGAGTTCCCAGACATCATTCTCAGGATTCCAGTCAGCTGCTCCTTTTGGAATACCGGGAACCCAGGGATTACGAAGGCCAAAGGCGCTTGCAAACCAGCCATCGCTATAAATACCGCGGCTCCCCATAATATCAAAGAATTGTGTTTTACGTGTTCCTATGGCTTTTGCATCTGCAAAAGTGTAAGCCATACTGACACCATCAATAGGGTCCTGGGTAAAGCTATTGACTACCCGGGGCGGGGTAATCTTATTAACCTCATAAATAGTAGGCACTATATCAATTACGTGATGAAATTGAGCGCGCGGAGTATTGTCTTGTTTGATTTTTGCTGGCCATGATACCGCCATTGGTTGCCTCGTTCCGCCAAAATGGGCCGCCACTAACTTGGTAGATCTGTAAGGTGTACTACCTGCCCAGGCCCAGCCTGAATGGTACATATTGTCCGTTTTTGGTGAGCCCAGTACATCCATGCCTCCAAGATCGTTGAGTGTTTTAATGTGCTGATCAATAGTAGTGGGGATACTATTTTGTGCAAGCAATTCACTGATGGTACCATTCTGCCCTTCAGCCGAGGAGCCATTATCACCCCAGATATAAAATATAAGGGTGTTCTCAAGTTTGCCCTGTTTTTGTATCTCATCGATTATTAAACCTGCATTGTAATCTGCGTGCTCTGCGAAACCGGCATACACTTCCATAAGTCTTCTCTGGAATGGCTTTTCATTATCAGGAATACTTTCCCAGGAAGCCATCGTTTTATCACGGGCTGTTAGCTCGGCGTCCTGGGGTATCCAACCTAAGGTTTTTTGCCTGGCAAAAGCGCGTTCACGATATTTATCCCATCCATCATCAAACTTGCCTTTGTATTTGTCGGCCCATTCCTTTGCTACCTGGTGAGGACCATGTACCGCGCCGGGCGCCCAATACATAAAAAAAGGTTTATCGGGGGAGAACGCTTGTTGTTCACGCAACCAGTGTATTGCGTCATCCGCTATGTCTTCAGTGAGATGATAGTAGATGTGGCCCTGCGTTTTATGGGGATGTTCTACCGGTGTTGTATTACGCACCATATTAGGCTCGTATTGCGAAGCTTCGCCTGCCAGGAAGCCGTAGAAATATTCAAATCCATAGCCGGTCGGCCAGTAGTCGAAGGGTCCTTTAGTGGTAGTTTGCTCGGCAGGGGTGTTATGCCACTTACCAAAGGCACTCGTATTATAACCATAATCTTTTAATACTTCCGCAACTGTTGCAGAAGTCTTTGGAATAGTACCGCTAAATCCATCCCAGTCGTTTGCTATTTCTGCAATTTGTCCGTTGCCTACTACTGTATGGTTACGGCCGGTAAGCAGGGATGCCCGCGTCGGTGAGCACATTGCTGTAGAATGAAAACGATTGTAGGAAATGCCACTTTTCGATACCCGGCTTAATGTCGGTGTATTTATTTCGCCTCCATAGGTAGCGGGCGTAGCAGGACCCGCATCATCCATAAGAATGATTAAAATATTTGGCGCACCGGGTGCAAGTCGCACAGGATCCACCCGCTTCTTATACGTTGAAGTCGCCATAGTAAGACCTGCTTTGCTGGCAGAAGGTGTAGGAGGAAAAGGCAAGGCATCCTGTGCAACCGCCGCATTCGTGACCAGACCAAGGGTCAGAAAAATGCCAAAAATTCTGACAATTTTCATGTTGGGTTTTTTGTTCATTTTGATCAGCTTATTCATCATAAATTGTTTTGCATTTTTTAAAAATCTACCGCGGCCAAAGCCTTAAATATATCTGAACTTATGGGCTCTAATCTTGACTTATGCTCTCACCTGGTAGTTGACATTTGTTTTATTTTTTTGGAAAAACAAAAACCACTGTTGCTCTCACTCCCAGATCAGCTTTGTTATTATTCGGCGCAACGACCTGTATTCGCGGCCCAACCGATATTGAAACAATTTGTTTACCCAGTTTAGTGACACCGGATACCGAGGGGATAATAAAAACCGAAGAGGTGGTTGCTTCCCAGTTCTGTGTTATATCGGCATTCAAACCCACCCCGGCCCCGCTTTTCCAATTATGAACTATAAAAGGCTGTACGAACATCTGGCTTACGTCTGCCCGTACATCGTCGCCGGCAACAGACCAGATCTGGTTTATCAAAGCTCCAAACGTCCACCCGTGGGTTTGTTTTAGTATCAATGCAGTGGGTCCAATACCAAACTTTTTTGATCCAAGTAAATCGTTGGTTGCCGTAGGAACCAGGAAAGCCGGACCTGCACCCCAGACAATACCATTTTTAGGTTCGGCAGGAGAAAGAAATGCGCTTACAACTGCATCACTAAAGCCACTTTCCTTTGTTGTTTCAGCCGTGATATTATGTTGTGTTATTACCGGAAGAACTACGCGTCCAATCAGGTTGAGGTTAGGCGTAAGTTTTATTGGGATAACCGGCTGAATGTTCAAGGTGTTTTTAGAACCATTATAGGTACCTATACCTACGTCGGTGTTATTTTGAAAAGGCATACTAATAAGTGATGCCACGGGGTTAGCTAGTTTTTTAGCAAGTTCTGCTGCATCGGTTGCCGCCGGAACCGCCAGTTCCTGTGCAAACAACACTACCGGACCAAGACTTACTCCCAGAAGGACAACCAATGATTGCATAGATCTTATTTTCACCTGATCTTTGTTTTTGTATTTGAAGTTGGTATACAAACTTTACCTGGACTTCGTGTCAATTAATGTTATCTACCTGAAACGTTTGGATTTCTGCCATTTGGCCATGCATGATTTCTTTCTCACTCACGGGCATCAACAAAAACACTTATTGAATGGCTGTGTTTAATGGGGAATTGATTAAATACAAACTTGAAAATTTGTTCAAATACTTTGCGCTTGTTTCCGGGGACAACTCCGGAAATACCTAAAAAGTGACGAATAAATTTTTCCATCGTGCTGACCTTTTTATTACTGTAAAGATGTGAACTAAGTAAGGGGAAAGCCGGAAAGTGGAATCGATCGAAGCAAGTGTGTTGCTAATTGTATGCCAGATGAAATATGCAATTCTAAATTGACTCATAGCTCATTGATTATGACAGGAAATAAAATTTTTCGATAAAATCATGTAACCAAAAGTCTGATCACAATGAATACCGCATATCGGAGATGTACGAAATATCGTTAGTTGATCTAAGTACTGGTTCAATAAATCAACAAACATAATCTCTGCCTGGCCGGTTGACGCACCCAAACCGGGTTCGGGTGGTAAATGTATTTTATATGTGGATGATGCAAAGATGGCCGAAGAAAAAATTCCTAAATGCCAACCTTTCATTTATTCTGCAGATGAAGGAATAGCTGTAGGGATGGATAATGAGACAAACCTTTCGAAGGACTATAAAGAAAGAGAGAACAAGTTCACGGGAAAAATAAAGAAAGTGACGGTAGATGTCGCAAAGCTGATTTATTTTTGTTTCGAAAACTGATAATTAAATCCGAATAACCAGGTGGCGCCATGAGTGGGATAATCATTGGAGTAGTCGTATTGATAGTTATTCAAAATATTGGAGCCCTGTACAAAGAACCTGAGATCATTGGTGATAAAATAGTCAGCATATAGACCAACTCTGAATACGGGTGAATATGTAACCGGGTATGCAATCTTCCCAGGGTCATATAGGGCGCGTCCGTATGATACATCCAATGCGTAGTTCCTGAAATCTAAAGACTTTACTCCGTCTACTTCTGTAATATTCAACGAAAGTGATCCCTTATCAATCCTGCCAATCAACTTCGAAAAATTATAAGATATATTGAAACCCGCTGTATGTCTTGGAAGATTGACCAATCTCTCCCCCGGCGCTAACTTAAGCTGTGGCAAAATGTTGCTACCGGTTGAGTCTTGAATGATAGAATTCATGCTGGTGAATGTTCCCTGCACTGTAAAACGACTTATTTGATATTCAGCCGAAAATTCCCATCCCGTGTTTGCAACCTTGCATACATTGGTATAAAAATTTCCGCTCAACCAGCCTATCATGTCTTTGATAACATTGTCGTAATACACAGTTTCTAATCTGAATTTGCCTTTTTTGTCATAGAGTTCCAGGCCATAGTCGAATCCTTGTTGAATCTGTGCTTTTAGATCCGGGTTTGAGGGGTCAGTCAGGCTAAATAAACGCCTGCCAAATCTCTGTACATATGTCGGGGCAGTAATTCCGCGGCCCCAGGTAATCTTTGGTTTGAAAGTCACTATGTTCATATCGAAGTTTGTGGTAAGTCCAATTCTTGGATTCCACGCAGCTTTAAAAAGATTGTTGTGTTCATAACGCAGCCCCATTGTTAAATACACATTTTTATAAGATGGATTTAGCTGGACAAAAGCTCCGTAATTTTCGTTGGCCGGATAATCAAGTAATAACGTCGTGGCTGCTGTTGCCCTGGTGAAAGCAGTCAATACTGATTGCTTTTTATATTCTAATCCACTGTTCATAACTGTTTCAAAGCCGTTTTTATCGTTGTAAAGGCGAAGGACATTTGAATACCGGATAGTGATAACTTCATATTTCTCAGATGAATATTGCCTTTGCAAAGGATTTACTCCCTCATTATTGGGAACTTCGATTGAACTATTCATGGTATAACCGGCACTAAGGTTGTTTGTCCAGCTCCTGTTGGTTTTATGAGTCAGGTTTATACCGTTTACATAAGTTTCTGTTATCGAGTTTTTGTTCCTGGAAGCAGTAGGTTGAACATTGAACCATTTATAAGCCGGCGTCTGAAGACCCGGTACAGGTTCAATAATGATATCATCCCTGTGATTGATAGCTGTATCATAATATGGTTTTCTTGACAAACTAAAGTTCCTGACATTATAACGACCAATCAGGTTCACCTGTAATTTTCTCTTTGTAAACCTGGCACTCGCATAGAATCCTTTATTTTTTTCTCCACCATCTGGCAAATAGGCGTCAACAGTTCTATATGTTCCCCCAATTTTTATTGCGATATTTTTCAACCCGGTTGTTGTTTCAAGGGTGTGCATTTGCTGAAACGGATCGTTTTTAACCCATTTACTTTTAAAGAAGCCGGCGCTCGTTGTTAAGCTGACACTACTCTCATCTGTTCTTCCCGCTTTAGAAAAAATCTGAACAATGCCACCATTGCTGCCCGTGCCATACATAGTTGCAGCAGCGGGACCTCTTACCACTTCAATTCGATCAACATTATTTTTATCCAATTGAGACAGGTATCCAGAGCCTCCGGCATATTCAATTCCATCTACATAAACTGAAATAATGTCAAGTGACGTAGGTCCTGCCGCCCCCCTGATGCTTAAAGTGGGAAAGCCCTCAGGTTCAGGTCCGATATCAAAACTGTTTACCCCGGGAACCCATCCCCGGAATATCTGGTCCAATGTATTTGCGGGTATTTTTCCCAGCCTTCTGGAATCAAGTATTGTTACAGAAGTAGCGTCTGCTTTACGTTTTATCGCATTAATATTTCCCCCGATAAAATAGACTTCCATAGGTTTGACATCCATTTCCAGGACAATATTCATTTTATCTTTCACTACCCTAACTTCTTTACTGATATAATTTACTGAGGAAAATACGAGAGTATTTGTTTGATCTGCCGAAATGAAAAATTTACCGGCTTCATTCGAGACAGTACCCATTTTGGAATCTTTAATCAGCACGCTAACTCCATGAATTGGATTCCCTTCTATATCTTTAATCGTTCCCTTAACATGACCAGATAGTTCTTCCGCAGATACGTCTTCGACCGGCTTGGTATAGCGAAAGGGATTTTTAACAATCGTCACGGTCTTATCTTCTAATACCCAATTAAGATTTTGCTCTTTAAAAATCTCGTTCAATGCCGTCTCGAGAGGTACGTTTTTTAGTTCAACCGTTACTGTTTTTGTATCCTGTAATAAAGCGGCATCATAGAAGAAAAGTACTCCTGTTTGTTTTTTTATTATCGTAAATACATCGGCCAGTGCAACATCCTTAACCGTAAAATTGACGGTTTGCCCAACTCCTGATCTAGCAGCCTGTAGAAGAACAATTGTAATTAAAAAACGCGCAAAATTCATAAAGAGTCATTTTTTAGAAAGCTCAACATTTGCGTAATCAGATTAACCCATTGCATATTTTGCAATCTTTGGTTGAGAATGAATGACCTCTCAAGTAATTAAATCATTTAACTGATCCGAGCACTTAATTGATCAGACCACCAGCTAGGATGTAAACAACATTCCTCGCTTTACAGATCTTTTTGAATTCATTTGAACGAATAAAATATCCGACAACCCGATATAGGCCTTAGCAAATATTAAATGCTGCAGGATCTATAAATGATTGGTCAAAATAAAGAGAGCACAAGACAGATGTATGGGCTATCCCCGGTAGAAGATGGCCTTGATACGATTAAACCCTGTCGATAGATGAGATAAAATATTTAAAACGGAGAGGATGGCGGATGATCACCAATCGGCTGAGATGCTACTAACGATTCAAAACTAAGGCGATTCAGGGAAAGAAAAAAATCATACTACAGTGATTGCGTCGCCTGGGTGTTTTGAAAATCCAGCGGGTAAAGCTTAATTTTTGTTCAAAAATTGATATTTTAATCCAAATAGCCACGTGGCCCCATGCGTAGAGTATTCAGTAGAAACCTCCGCCTTATTATCATTCAGGATATTTGAACCAAGTATAAAAAAGCGTAGATCACTGACTATATTATATTCAACATAAAGACCAACACGAAAGACTGGTTTGCTCTCAGTATCGAAAGAGGATCTTCCGGGCTCATATATTGCTCGTCCATATGCGACTTCCACAAAATAATTTCTGCCATCGAAATATTTGATGCCGCCTAGCTCAGTAGCATTTAATGAAATCAAACCTTTATCATTCCTTCCAAATAATTTATAAAATTGGTAGTCGATCAAGAGACCTGCAGTATGCCTCGGTAAACCACCTAATCTTGTACCCGGAGGCTTATCCTTATAGCGGTCAAAGTAATAAATTCCTGTTGTATCAGCGAGCGTTGAATTCATAATCGAAAAAGTTGCCCTGATATTAAAGCGTGTTGGTTTGAACTCAGCCAGAAACTCCCATCCCCGGTTAGCAACTTCGCCAACATTCTTATACATAAATCTCCCGAAATTCGGATTTCCGGGAAGCGAACCAAGATCTTCTTCTGCTATCATATCCTTCAATAAATTATCGTAGTAACCGGCCTCAAATTTAAATTTCCCTTTTCTATCATACAGTTCCAGCCCATAATCAAATCCCTCCTGGCTTTGCGCTTTTAGTTCGGAGTTTGGGAGAATCACGTAAATGGAATTTGCAGGTTGGCCAAATCTTTGCAAATAGGAAGGCGCAGTAATGCCTTTACCCCATGAAATCCTGGGTTTAAAAATCAAGAATGCAGTTTCAAAGTTAGTAGTGAGCCCGATGCGGGGATTCCAGGTTGCCTTGAACAAATTATTTTTTTCATAGCGAAGTCCCATTGTCAGATACACATCTTTATAAGATGGATTTAGCTGGACGAACCCTCCATAATTCTCATTGTCCGGATTGTTTGGAAGTTGCGAGCCGTTGAGTGTTGCCCTGGTAACGATTTGCAGAGATGAATATTTTTTATACTCCGCCCCGCTGGTTATTGTAGTTGCGAAATCATTGCCGGAGTTTTGAAACCTGAGTACATTGAAATAACGCAGTGTGATTATCTTGTTTTGATATGCAGTATAAAAAGATTGAAGCGGAATCAGGCCATCGGTTTTTGGAACATCTTTCATATTGTTAGCTGTGTAGCCCGCGTCAAGGTTATTTGTCCATTTTACAGAAGTTTTATGAGACAGGTTTATGCCGGTGACATAAGTCTCGGTGATTCCATCTCTATTTATGGAAGGTCTGGGTCGCACGTTAAAAATGATATAGGCAGGTACTTTCAGGCCTGGAAGCGGCTCTATTATAATGTCTGTCCTTGGATGAATTGCTGTGTCATATATAGGATTTCTTGAAGAATGAAAATTTCTTACATTATAACGGCCACTGATATTTGCCTGGAGCTTTCCAAAGTTCAATTTCGCACTTGAGTAGAAGCCTTTGTTTTTTTCTCCACCCTCAGGCAAATAGGCATCAATAGTTCGGTAGGATCCTCCAACCGTCAGGCTCGCATTTTTAAAGCCGGTACTTGTCTCCAGTGTATGCATTTGTTGAAAAGCGTCGGGTTCTACCCATTTGCTTTTATAGAAACCCGCAGCAGTAGAAACGTTCACTGAAGTTTGGCCGGCTTTAGGTTTCTTCGTAAAAATTTGTATAATTCCACCATTGCTGCCCGTTCCATAGAGGGTTGCGGCTCCTGGCCCCTTTACAATTTCGATGCGGTCTATATTAGTTTTATCTAGCTGAGACAGGTATAAAGATCCGCCTGCGTATTCAATACCATCTACATAAACGGCAATAGCTGCAAGTGGAACAGGCCCCGCGGCACCCCTGATGCTTAAGGCGGGACGTCCTTCCGGCTCAGGACCCACATTAAAATTATTTGCTCCCGGCACCCATCCGCGAAACACCTGGTCCAATGTATTTGCGGGAATTTTTTCCAATGTTTTTGAATCCAGCACCGTTACTGAAGTTACATCTGCCCTACGTTTGATAGCATTCATATTGCCCCCGACCAACAAGGCTTCCATCGGTTTCAGATCCAGTTGCATGACAATATTCATATCTCCCCTGGTCACCCTCACTTCTTTACTGCTATAGCTGATGGATGAAAATACAAGCGTGTTGTTTTGTTTAGCCGCAATTGTAAATTTGCCAGCTTCGTCCGATGCTGTACCTATTTTAGTTCCTTTAATCAGCACACTGACACCACTGACTGGGTTTCCAACTTCGTCTGTAATGATACCTTTTAAATATCCGGGCGGGTGTTGCACCGATAGGTTTTCAACCGGCCCGGAATGTTGTGATAGATATTTAAGGATCGTCACCGTCTTATCTTCCAAAATCCAACTGAGGCCTTGCCCCTTGAATATTTCGTTAAGTGCAGTTTCGAGAGTTGCGTTTTTCAGTTCAATCGTCACCGGCTTTGTGTCATCTAACAATGCAGCATCATAAAAGAATAATATTCCTGTTTGTTTTTTGATTATTGTAAAAATATCCCTGAGTGAAACATCTTTAGCCGTTAAAGTAACGGTCTGGGCGCCGGCTGATAGAGTAGCCATTAATAAGACAGTTATAATAATCCAACGATAGAAATTCATAAGGAGTCATTTTTAAACAGCTCATTTGCCTGGTGGTATCAACCCATTGCACACTTAGCAATACCTGGTTGAAAATGAATGACTCTTCAAGCGATTACATTATTTAACTCAACTATACAACAATCCGGAATGTAAACAGCAGTCCTGGTTGCTGTATAAATGGTCTTAAATAAATTTGACCTCTTAAACTATTCACCAGGTATTATCTGCTGTTGGCCAATAAAACCTACTCCCGGCTTCGTAGAAGAGGTGGTCAACAGAATGAGGAACACAATATTAATGTATCGGGCTACCCTGGTAAATTATGGCCTTTGATTTCATTTAAACCCTGTCGATAGATGAATAGATATGTCTGGCTGAAAAAGATAGTGGATGATCACCTATCGGCTGAGATGCTACTGACTTTTCAAATCTAAGAGGATTAAGGGAAGAAAAAAAATTAACGATAGACATGTCTTTAACTGAAATGACTTTTCCATGGAATACATTAGCAGCAACAATTGTATGTTTCTGGCATCACCCGGATTCCGGATTTTCTGAGGATTTATAAACCGATGCAATAATCCCGACAACTACTGATTTACTTCGCTGTCGGCTGTAATAATACCTGATTTTGCACTATGAATTGGCTTAACGATTTGATTGTTGTCTTGCAGGTAAGTCTTTGATAATCTCAAAACATCAATGAGTAACTCATTGGCAGCTTCAATTTCATCTTTCTTTATAGATACACTTTCAATATTAAATCCAATCGGAATTTTTTTGATGGAGGCATACTCCATTATTTCCATAGCGATATTCTTACAGGTATGTACTGATGCCGTCAATATATTTTTCGAATGCTTCAGGTCATTGTATAGCCATTTGGGAACTTCAATTCCAAGCCATTCCATAAACTGCAATGTTTTCAGCGATCCACAGGGAGCAAGGGTAAAGATTATGGGGGATAACTCCTTTCCGGTTTCCATTGCGGAGAAGTAGAAATCAGACATAAGATCTTTAGTATCATTGATACTGTATACACACTGGGAAACAAAAAAGCTGCAACCTTTATCTGCCTTGTTGAACAGTCTTAAGTGTTCGTCTCTTTTTTTGGTATGTCGCTCCGGGATGGTTACGCCACCAACCAATAATGATGCTAAATGATTATTCTTTGTTTCATAAGCATCGTTTAATGAGAAGTTTGTCGCCAGCAATTGCTGATTTGAAGAAGCACCAACAAAAACAGCAAATTCGAGATCCTGGTTAGACTTTGCCCAGTCAACAAACTGGTCTTTGGTTAAGTTGCCTATGCTTTTATAAATAATTTTCGGTGCATTAAGATCCGCCAGGTATTCACGGCTGTAATGTTCCGGAGTAATGGTCGGCGAGAAGGCAAAAGTTCTTTCTTTTTCTGTTCTGGAGGATTCATCCTGGATATCATATAATAGCAGCCCGTCGATACTTAAGTCCTTAAGCCTGTCGACTTGCTTTTTCGCAATCTCTTTCACTTTTTCAAATTCAGTATTGATTTTGGGCGGCGTCAGGCTATAAAAGATCAAACCGGTTTCTTTATTCAATATCTTGTCTCTTAGCATATGATGTTTTTGCTTCAGGGCTTCTCGATTCAAAAGCCTCTATAATTACAAAAATACGTCAGTAAATGTCTAAAATCAAGCGTTAAGCTTTCTGGACCTGCGAAGTAATAGTTGGTCTGTACTCTTGATCAGCGCTGTGATGCAACAGTTCTGTTTCATTCCTTCGCTCCGTTGGGAGCAGGATGGTGCCTTTTCGCGTCTGTGTCCCGTCCCGCATTTGGCGGGATTCTTTATGCCGGTGGCTACTATTGTCTCCGGTCAGCTTTTTGTGCCATGCTTAGCTTTGTGAGGTATGCTTCCAGTGGTAGTTGCAGTTGGTCCCGCACGTGCGGCCTTCGTACTCCCGTACGTACGGGAGTACGAAGGCCGCTCAAAGGCACCATCCCGCTCCCAACTCTCTCATCCATTTGGGTGATAGGCGACCAGTCATAACATTTCTTAC
Source organism: Flavitalea sp. (assembly GCF_035489435.1). Classification (NCBI taxonomy): domain Bacteria; kingdom Pseudomonadati; phylum Bacteroidota; class Chitinophagia; order Chitinophagales; family Chitinophagaceae; genus Flavitalea; species Flavitalea sp. The sequence goes on along the minus strand of NZ_DATHKG010000056.1, from coordinate 332 downwards.
TATTCCTCCATTGCTGGTTTTCTAGTTGGCTTCATTGCCGGTATCATCAAAGCATCATCCATAGCGCCAATCACTTTGATTAGAATAAATCAATGGGCTAAAGTTCAGGATCTTCATTTGTCTGCAGCGCTCACCTTCAACTATAGTGGTAAAACTGTAACTAGTGAAACTGCAACCAGCGCGGTTTGTAGCCTTGAAACGCTTTAACGTTGCAATCAGATGATCAGCCATTCTTTATTATCTGCTCGTATCAATGGTAAGCTCCAGTTATCAGGTTGCCGGGGAATTGAAGGCGGTGTGGTTCATTACAGATAAAGAAAAGAGAAAACAGA
>NZ_DATHKG010000055.1:0-39550 GCF_035489435.1 Flavitalea sp. | reverse complement strand
AATGGGTGATTTGCCGTGTCACTGTTTTTCGCGGAACCGCCGATAGTTATTCCACCTTTACGCTCTCCTGTCGTTATGTTTTTAACCTGGTTAAATTTTATAGATGATATATCGATTAATTCGGCCGGGCGCTCAACATCTTCTTTCATAAGATCGAGGATATTGGTGCCGCCGGCCAGAAATCTGGCATTTTGTTTACCACCGATAAGTTTAACGGCTTCATTTGCATCTGTTGACCTCGAATATTTAAATAGTCTCATAACCTCGTGAATATTTAATGATTATCAACCGGCAAACTGCCAGTTCTCTCCGTTGGATTTTTTACCCGTATGTACTTCCCGGATTGCAGCAACGATGTTTGGATAAGCACCGCAACGGCAGATATTTCCCGACATCCGTTCCCTGATTTCATCGTCGGATAATTGAAGGTTGCCGGTTTTTTTTGTAAGATCTGAAGTTACATAACTGGCATCGCCCTGTTTTGCTTCATCAAGCAATGCAACTGCAGAACAAATTTGTCCCGGCGTACAAAAGCCGCATTGGAAACCATCATGTTTGATAAATGCTGCCTGAACCGGATGTAAGGTATTTCCCTTTGCCAATCCTTCAATTGTAACAACAGTACGCGATTCACAACTTGCCGCAAGTGTGAGACATGATAACACCCGCCGACCGTTAACCAGTACTGTACAAGCTCCGCACTGACCATGATCGCAACCTTTTTTTGACCCCGTTAATTGCAGTCGTTCCCGGATTGTATCAAGCAATGTCATACGGGGATCAACCATCAGCGATTTTGCCAGTCCATTTATCCTGAAGTTGACCCTGATCGCATTTTCAAGTGACAATGGATCTGCCCCTTCGACTGTTTGTGTGAATGATCTGGCCGATACCTGTTCAATTCCCAACAAATGAGCAGCCATCACGGTAGAACCCGTCAGCGCCATCAGTTTAAGAAAGTGTCTTCGGTGAAGTCCGGTATCTAAAATTTCCTGGAGGTCCTCAGGCATTAATGTGCTGAACAAGTCTTTCTCATCTTCGGTGAGATCCGGCTTATTATGTTCCTCATATTCCTCTGACATAGGTTGCATGATTTTAAAGATAACACTGACACCGGTTAGTCATCATCAATTTACTGAAATTTAGCCGTACTTATTTTGATGTATGTTGTTTTAATGCTGCAAATTACGAACCGCAAAAAATGTGAATCCCGGCATTTATCCCAACTTTGACTATCGGGGAAAGATCAGGTCCGGTTGGCTGGAAAAAAATCTTTATGTTTATCACTGTCTGTCAAAACTTATTATTCGTATGAAACGACTTGCTTTCAAAATGAAATTGAATCCCGGCCAGGAAGCCACTTATAAAAAAAGGCATGACGAGATCTGGCCCGAACTCGTTGAACTTCTGAAAGATTCAGGGATTTCCGGGTATTCTATTTTCCTTGATCAATCGACATTATCGTTATTCGGGTTTCTCAATACTGATAATCCTGTTGCATTTGAACAGCTGTCACAATCGCCTGTGATGCAAAGATGGTGGCAGTATATGAAAGACATCATGGAAACCAACACGGATGGATCACCGGTTGCGCTTTCACTAGATGAAGTTTTTCATCTTCCATGATATCTACTACACTAATCTTCCATGATATCTACTACACTAAGATATCTCTTGCACTAAGACAAATTGCCCGTTATGCTTAAATGGTTTCTTCTTCTTGTTATTTTATATTTTCCTCTCCATCCAACAGCACAATTACCATGGCCTGAAGTGAATAATACAATGAAACCATGGATCCGCTGGTGGTGGCAGGGTTCGGCTGTAAATAAAAAAGATTTACTCTATAACCTTGAGCTTTATAAAAAAGCCGGGCTTGGAGGTGTGGAGATCACTCCGATCTATGGGATCATGGGTCAGGATTCGAGCTTCATTAACTACCTGTCAAAAGACTGGATGGAAATGTTGAAATATACCCTGGAGCAATCGCGCAGGCTGGGTATGGGTGTTGATCTCGCAAATGGCACGGGATGGCCTTTTGGCGGCCCCTGGGTTACAGAAGATAACGCCAGTAAAAGCTTATACCAAAATACTTATACGCTGTCAAAAGGAAAAAAACTCAACACTAAGATTCAATTTAACAGACCAGGATTTATCCGAACAGCAAACAATAAAGTAATTCAACCCGGCACACTAAAGTCTCCGTTGATTGCCAATAAAAATCAGCAACAACTCAGTCTTGACCAGTTGCACTATGAAGAAAATTTACCGCTTTTGAAACTGATGGCTTTTGGTCCGGACAAATCTATCATCGATCTGACGGGCAAGGTCAGCAAATCGGGAACGCTTGACTGGACAGCGCCTTCAGATAAATGGACACTCATTGCATTGTTTGAAGGATTGCATGGCAAACTTGTTGAACGTGCAGCTCCAGGAGGTGAAGGTTACGCTATAGATCATTTTTCGGCTGTGGCTACCCGTGAGTACCTTAAACATTTTGACAGTGCATTCAGGAATTATGATCTTAAATATCTCCGGAGTTTCTTTAATGATTCATATGAAGTAGATGATGCTAAGGGACAGGCAAACTGGACACCCCGGTTTCTTGATGAATTCAAAAAACGAAAAGGGTATAAACTTTTGAACCATTTACCGGGACTTTTCAGCTTGGATTCAGCTACAAAAAACGCACAGGTCATTTATGACTATCGCTCAGTCATTGATGAATTGTTGCTTGAACATTTCACCATGAACTGGAAACGGTGGGCTACTGACAAAGGAGCCCTGGTACGTAACCAGTCGCACGGCTCACCTGCTAACACGCTTGATCTGTATGCAGTGGTAGATATACCTGAGACAGAAGGCAATGATATACTTCGTTTTAAGTTTGCAAGTTCTGCAGGTAATGTTACAGGTAAAAAACTGGTTTCTGCCGAAGCCGCAACCTGGCTTAATGAACATTTTCTTTCCAATTGGGCAGATGTAAAACAAGCGGTTGATTTATTTTTCCTTGGTGGTGTGAATCATATCTTTTTTCATGGCACGGCGTATTCACCTCAATCTGTCCCCTGGCCCGGCTGGCTTTTTTATGCGGCCGTGCATTTCCAGCCTGTTAACCCAATGTGGAAGGAGTTTAATGTATTAAATAACTATATCACCCGGATCCAGTCATTTCTTCAAAATGCAAAACCGGATAATGACCTGCTTGTTTACTATCCGATTGCCGACCAATATTCAAAAACAGGTGGCCCGATGTTGCAGCACTTCGATGGGATGGAAAAAAATTTCGAAGAAACCGACTTCAAGCGATTATCAGCCTGGATGCTTGAAAACGACTATAGTTTCGACTTCTACTCAACAAGGCAGTCTGCCAACTTCCAATTTAAAAATGGAATAATCACCGGGGGCAACAAATACCAGGCAATACTTTTACCCGGTAACACATACCTTGAACCGGGCGAACTTCAAAGATTAATTAAACTTTGCCAGGAAGGCGCTAAAATACTGGTATATAAAAACCTGCCATCAAAAGTACCTGGATATGCTAATCATAACCGCGACCAAAAATTATTCGATAGTCTCCGCGCAAGTCTCCCTTTTACAAACGATGGCACCGTACAAAAAGCGGAGATTGGCAAAGGTTATTTTTTGATGGGCAATGATATCGGCAGTCTTCTGAGAGCGGGGCAGGTTCGCAAAGAAAACCTTCATACAAATGGAATCTCCTTTATCAGGAAATTAAATGCAGCCGGTACGGTTTATATGCTGAGCAATACTTCCGGAAAAAAATTCAGGGACTGGCTTGAATTTTCAGCTACCGGTAAAGAGGGATCGGCCGCTGTATTTGATCCGGTGACCGGGTCTACAGGGTTACTGGCGCAGAAAAAAAACGAGACAGGAACCAATCAGTATTTTCTTCAACTTGATCCCGGTGAAACGATAATTGTTCAGATTTTCGCAACGCAGAAAAAGACAGGCCTATTTAATTTTTATGAATCAACCGGACCTTCGACCGAGATCATGGGTGATTGGATCACTCAATTTATAGATGGCGGTCCATCACTCCCCTCAACATTAAATTCAAAACGTGCCATGTTTTGGACCGCGGGCAAAGACACTTCCCTGGGCAACTTCTCGGGGACAGCTAAATACAGAGTGATATTTACAAGGCCTTCAGATACTGCAGCTTCATGGCTCCTGGATCTTGGTGAGGTTAAAGAGACTGCGAACATAATGCTCAACGGTAAAAATTTTGGCGGACTCATAGGACCCGGTTTCAAAATTGTTATCGATAAAAAAGATCTTCTGCCGCAAAACAACCTGGAGATAACAGTTTCGAACCTGATGGCAAACAGGATCATTTATATGGATCGCAATCACCTGCCGTGGAAAATATTTTATAACACCAATATGCCGGCACGAAAAAAAGAAAATTCGAAAGAAGGATTGTTTGATGCTTCGGGCTGGAAACCGGTACCGTCGGGGCTTGGTGGTCCGGTGACTCTTACACCCCTCAAGAAAGTTATGAGTTATGAGTTATGAGTGATGAGTTAGTTAAGAGTTGTTCAGTGATGAGTTAGTCGTGAGCTAGAATAAGGCCGGCCTTGTATTTTCTTTCATAACTCCTAATTCATAATTCATAATTCTCTTGAAATGACCCTTCAAGTCATAATGATTTTTTGAATGGTGTTGTCCGGATTGAAGTTTAGGTAATCAATACAAACAGAACGGCGATGGCTGCCGCCGTTTTCTAATGCACCATTGTGATATAGAAAATAGGAACGACCGCGAAAGTCAACAATAGCTGGTAAATTTGTTTCACAATTATATACCTCATCATTAATTATCCCTTTGAATTCCCAGGGACCATTGATATCCCTGCTCATTGCATAGGCTACTTTTTCGGGCATTTCGTATCCATATAACAAATAATACCAGCCGTTACGCTTATAAATAAATGCCCCTTCACTGAAAGCGGGCAAGGGAACGGTTCTGATTTCTCCGTCGAGCTCAAGCATGTTGTTTTTTAACTTAGCATAGTAGCAGACGGTATTGCCCCAGAACAAATACGCCTGGCCATCATCATCGATTAGAACAGTAGGGTCAATATCATCTTTTTCCATATTCGTTGCAGTAGTCATATCATTGGTGATCAGGGCAGCACCTATCGCATCCCGGAATGGCCCTTGAGGTTTGTCTGAAATTGCCACCCCTATCGCTTTGCCTTTGATTTCAGCGTGTGTTACCGCAACATACCAGTAGAATTGATTGTTGCGGTATATCACTTCGGAAGCATAAGCATCGCCTTTTGCCCAGGTAAAATCAAGCGCTTTTAACGGCACAGGGTGTTCCGTCCAGTTCACCATATCATCAGATGAAAAACATAACCAGTCTTTCATGAGATAGTTTTCTGAACCAGGAGGAGTTTCGTCGTGCCCGGTGTATAGATAGACCTTGTCCTCCTGAACCAGCGCTACCGGATCAGCAGTATATTTATGCCTGATGATAGGATTATGTTTATCAAGACCGGGATAAGTAACGGTACCGGGATAATTAACTGATTGCTTGTTTGGACCTGCCGGCCTGTTGCGTTCAATGCTCATAAGACACATTTCAGGTAAATGAATATTTGCTTACTATCGGTGCCTGAGTTACACCTCTATCAAAAAAAGGCCGGTTCAAATTCTTGAGCCGGCTTGATTATCTTGTTGGCAAAAACAATCAATGGTTTGAACACAGGACTATTGATGTTGAACGATTAGGGTTATTAATTACTCAAATAAATATACGTAACCTCAACGGAACTTAGGATTTAAGTTCAAAAAATCTTGCAAGAATTTCAAGCATCCCACCCTGTGATACTATATCACTCAATTTTGCGACCCCAATCAGGCCATTTTCATTTTTATTATATTGGATTGTCTGATTTGTGCAAATTTTGAATGCTTCGAGATATTTATTGTCGGGATGATGTTTTTTCAAATGGACAAATGCCCTCAGCATCACCGCGTTAAACCATAAATTATCCCTGAATTTTCCACTTCCATAAAAATAAACATTTGCCGCATCTGCAATCTCAATTGCACGGGACAGGTATTTTTTTTCGCCTGTCAATTCGAACAGATAGAGATTTGACTGTAGCATTGTTCCAGTATTATACGAGTATCGTTTCTGATTTATCTTTCCTGTTTTGATATTGATATTATCATAATACAACCCTGAACCGTCGTAGAGGTTTTTGTTCACCCAATTATATAACAGCAAAGCAGTGTCGAGATAGGATTTTTCTTTAGTGGCTTTATACAGTTGAAGTGCAAGTATAATCCCAGGACCATTCGAACAGGTGTTTTTTGTAGGTTTCCCTTCTTCCCAATACAACCCGCCACCACTGGTTGTGTCATAAGCCGTCATCATGAACCTGTAGATTTCCGCCCCTTTTGAAAGGTAGTTCTTGTTTTTAAGTCGTTCATAAGCATCAAGCAGCGTAATACCTATCCATTGATTGTCATCATAAAAACGATCTCCTCCGCCAAGTTCCGGGGGATAGGAAGCGTAGCCTGGGGCCGGTGGCTTTTTGTCGTAATACCTGGTAATGATAGCCAGGGTTCCAGGGATCAGTCCGCCTTTCTTTTGCGCGTATTCCATTTCATTTTCCGCCTGGAAAATAGCACAGAGTGGCCAGAGGTAGGAGGCCTTATTTTTCTGTTCCTGGTTTTTGGGAAATTCTCTGTAATAACCTGAAGCAGAATCAAAATAATTTGATTTAATCGCCATATACAACGAGTTCATTTCCTTCTTGTAATCCGGATCGGACGCATTTTGTCCAAAACAACAAAAAGATAAGCCCAGGAAAACGATACCCACGTTAATGGACAAACGAAACGAAATCTTTAAACAAGAAGCAAGCATAAGAGAATTATGAATTATGAGTTATGAATTATGAAACAAGTTATGAAATGAAAGCTTAAAAGATCTCATATCTTCTTTCATAACTCATAACTCATATCTCTCTTATAGTTCCTGATGCCTCCGGTGGATTTTGTTGGTCTGCGTCGGGTGTTTTTGGAGACTTAACCATTTTTTTTCTGAAAACAGGGAAACTCATTGGATTGCGAGCAGGTCTTTCATCCCCAAATAATACACCCCATTGTTTAAATGCTTCGGCCCGGTCAAATATTATTTTTAAAACTGCGATAACCGGAAGTGAAAGAAACATACCGGAAACACCTGCAAGTGCGCCTCCAACGATAACTCCGACAATGCTCGCAAGGGCATTGATTCTTACCTTGCTACCGACAATTTTCGGCATCAGGATATTATTATCCAGGAATTGCACAGCAGCTATTACGATAAGTACTGTCCAGACCGGACCAAGTTCATCGGAAGAAGTGATAGTCAATAGTACGCCGATGATATTCCCGACAAGCGCACCAACATATGGTATCAGGTTCAGAATTGCGAAAATAACACCGATCAAAAGCGCATGTTTGTTGCCAAAGAGCATAAGGATTCCACCCAGCAGAATCGTGATATAAGTGATTTGTATAAGGAGTCCTATCAGGTAGCTTTTGACAATTACCTGGGTTTCTTCCATCGCATCTTTGAGGTTTTCATGACTGGATGACGGAAACCAGAGAAATATAAAGCGAAGTAATAAATTTTTATAAAACATGATCAGAAAAATGTAGATCGGCACCAATCCCAGTAACACAAAAACAGAAGTAAGCGAAGTTGCTGCTCCGCCAAGCATAGATCCGGCATTATTAATGATTTTACTGCTTTGATCCCTTAATATCGTTAGCTGACGTTCGGTGGAAAAATCGGTTTTTGTGTTTACCCATGTACTGAGTTCATTCAGATGATGCATTACATTTTTTTCAAGCTGTGGGAAGTCTTGTATCAGCTTTCCGATCTGTGCTGAAAAAAACCAGACAATCAGTCCCAATAAAATAAAAAGGATCAGGATACAGATAGAGATAGACAAGATCTCAGGTATCTTTTTATTCATGAGTCGCCGATGCAATGGGAGAAATACAACACTCAGGAAAAAAGCGAGTAGCAATGGAGTGATAACTCCATTTCCCGCGACAATTATCATTCCGAGCACAAATAATCCAATCAATTCAACTGATCGTCGGACAGTCAGGGGAAACTCCTTCATAAAAGAATTTAATAGTATTGCGAAATCTTATCAATAAGTGGGCCGGCGCAGTGTAATTTTCCTAATTTCGACGCTTCTATGAATCATCTGTTCCGGATCGCTACCTACAATTTACGTTATGCAAACAATAAAGACATTGGGAACTTATGGATCGACCGGTCGCCGGTTGTTATCAACCTGATCCGCTTTCACGAATTTGATATTCTCGCTACCCAGGAAGGTCTGAAATTGCCACTCGACGAACTAAGTACAGCACTACCCTATTATGACCGTTTTGGAATTGGCAGGGATGATGGCAAAGAGTCAGGAGAACACTGCGCGATCTTTTTCCATAAAGAAAAGTTCGGCCTGCTTGAGGGCGGAAATTTCTGGCTCTCGCAGGATCCTGAAAAGCCCGGCTTTGGTTGGGATGCCAGGCATAACCGACTTTGCTCCTGGGTGCGTCTTCAACTTAAAGGGAGCAATAAATCATTTTTTGTATTCAATGCACATTTCGATCACTACGGCATTGAAGCACGAAATGCCAGCAGCAAACTGCTATTGGATAAAATCAGGGAAATAGCAGCAGGGGCACCTTGTATTGTCACGGGCGACTTTAACAGTGATCATCAGACGCAATCTTATAAAACACTGGCGGAATCATCGATATTGGAAGATGCGTACAAGCTGACGGACCACCCCTATATAAATAATCCTTCATTCAACAGCTGGGGCAAAGAAAGCCCTGAAAACAAAATGATCGATCACATTTTTGTAACAAAGGAATTCGGAGTAAAAAAATTTGGAGTCTTAACCGATACTTATTTTTCCAAAACGCCGTCAGATCATTTTCCGGTAATGGCGGTATTGAGTTGTGAGTGGTGAGTGAGTTGATGAATGGGGAATTATTTGTTTCATAATTCATAATTCTTTTCCTCGTAATTTTTTTCAGGTGGATTGAGGACTGCTGCTACGGGGAAATGTTCATCGAGGTTTACAAATTCCCGGATAACATGCCCTTCTTCATATATAGCAATAATTGACTTCTTTTCAGGATCAGTTATCCGTCTTAGGGTCAGCAAACGTCCAATCATATCAGCCCTTGAAACCCAGGCGAATCGATCCTCAACCTGCTGAAATTCCTGGAGAGAACCAATGATTTGTCCATTGTCAAGAATATGCACCGTAGTGACTTTACTGGGAGAAGAAGGTGCAAAAGATTCCGACATAATTCATCAATTTATAAATAATGGCAATCTAATTTTTTTTGTCGAGAAATAAAAATGAACTATCATCCGGAATAACACTTACAGACACAATCAACCGCTATCTTCACAAAAAAAAGCGATATTCTGCCATGTTATGGATAGTTTCATGAAACACATCCTGCTTATTGAGGATGATCTGGACGACCAGGAAATTTTTCTTACAGCGCTGGCAAATCTTGAAGTACTGATTGCCTGCGAAACTGCGATCAGTGCAACAGAGGCTCTTGAACGTTTAAAATCAGATGAAGTGAAGCCTGATCTTATTTTTCTGGATCTTAAAATGTCTGGCATGCATGGATTCCAGTTTATGAACCAGTTAAAGCTGGATCCCGCTTTCAAGAAAATCCCGGTAGTTATTCTTTCCGATTCTTCAGATCCGCTGGATATTGAAATGTCTAAAATAGCCGGCGCAAAAAGATTTATCACCAAACCAGAAGATTTTTCAGAGCTTGAACAGGCAATCAAGGACTCAGTACAGACTTTTAGTTAATATCCCCGTTCCAACTGTACGGTATTCATCAATTGTCTATCGCTTTCGAAGTTTTTAAAATTGGTGATAAACATAGCAACTATGCCTTCGAGCTCAGTAAGATTTCCTCCGCCCGAATGTTGTGTAAGTATGGTCTGCGGACAATCCCAGAGAGGATGATTAACAGGCAATGGTTCCTGCGCAGTAACGTCAAGTACCGCTCCTGCAATCCGCCTGTTCATAAGGGCGTCAACAAGATGTGACTCGTCCGCCACAAGATTGCCCCGGCCAACGTTACAGAATATTGCATTCGGCCTCATTGCGGCTAACATTTCATTTGTAAACAAACCCGCTGTTTCAGCAGTGCCCGGTAATGCCCCAATGATAATGTCTGCACCGGGTATTGCCTGCAACAATTCATCCGGCGTATTAATGATAGCGGTATTTGTACTACGGGCATAAAAAGCCACCTGGCAATCAAAACCACTCAGAAGTTTGCCTATTCGCTGACCAATATTTCCCGCACCAAGAATGATAACCTGGCGCTTACTCAGTAAATATAAATTTGTTCTAATTTTGTGACCCACCCACTTTTTTTCCTGTTTTAGTATGGCGAACTCATCAATTCCGCGATACAAAGCCAGTATTCCTGCAAGCATAGTTTCGGCACATGGCCCCGAAAAATAGTCACGCATATTCGTAACTATGGCGCCGGTTTTTAGTTTACGATACAGATCAAAACCAGCTGAGGCAAACTGTATCCATTTCAGGGAAGGAGCTTCATCTAACCAACCGGCTGGTTTTACGTTTCCAAACACAATATCAGCATTACGAACAGCTTTATGTTTGTCTTCTTCACTGTTCAACTCATCCTCAAAAATGCATGTATATGTATCGGCAGTTTCACGGATAGCATGTTTTAAAGAATCAGTCAGTTTGATCTCAATGTAAATTGTCATAAACTTTATTTAAGCATTACTGCTTACGCGAAATGGTTTCAGTGCTGCAGCAAAGATTGTAAAACTAACGATACATTCATTAATCACACAGAGAAAAACAGCAGCCTGAATATTTTAATATACGGTCATAATACTTAATATGCGGTCGTAAAACCGCTTTACACATCATTCCCAACTGTCGATAATCACAGAAACGGAAAAAGGCCGTCGCAGTGGACAGCCTTCTCTAAGACAAGATCTTATGTTTTTTTTAAGAGGATTTTTTGTTTTGAAGATCTTTATGTTTTGAACATCCTTATATTTTGAATATCATTATATTTTGAACATCTTAATGTTTAGAGCATCATTATGCTTAGAGCATCCTTTTTCTTCCACTTAGATCATTATTCACTGATATCATCCAGCAGGTACATAGCTTCAGACCAGGTTAACCAGGAATCAATAACGCGGCCCTCGGTGAAATAACCTCCATCCCGGTTATAAATTGTTTGAACACCACGGTTTGAAAAGTTACCATATTCGCGATCATACTCCCTGGGAGTTACATTGCTCCAGGCCTCTATAACTGCGTAACCGTTATTTGTATCGACAATGTAGTTCCCACTAAAATAATCCACATAGGCTACGATACCTTTTTCATGTGTCCGCATCCAGTAGTCAGGATCTATATCGTCCTCGTAATGAACTCTTTTCGAACATCCGGCAAGTATCGCCCCGGAAAGGATTAGCAATAGGTATAATTTTTTCATGGTGCTGTGCTTTTATACCTATTGGAACGTTACAGCTAAGGAAAGTTTGTTAACGACTAGTTATAGTCATCAGTTAAAATCTGTTAAAAAAACACACTGATTAATTAATATATAATCCACCATTTATCGCCTACTCAATAATTTACCCGCTATCATAAATTTTAATTAGGCCGCTATTCAACTATCTTTTCAATCCGTGCAAAAGCCACTATTCAATTATCTTTTCAATCCGGGTCAATTTGCCTTCCATATTTACTCCCTCGATCACTATTCTTAGTTTTTTGGAAATATCATTATTATAAAAAGTGAAAAGGATACGTCGATTATTTGCATCTGTCATCACAAATGGATTCCAATATAAAGTGGTTCTGAAATCTCCTGCACTGTTTGCTGCATCAAGCTTCGAATAGTCTGGCGAGAAAAATTGCTTAGGTGGAGTATAACCGGGAATCTTTGCAAAATCAAGTCCCTTGATATTGTCATTGGCCGCCTTTCCTTTTTTTGTATAAACTGCAATCGCACCGCCGGAACCGCCACCAAATCCACCCATAAAAGGTGGCCTGAAAACTTTGATCATGGCTACATCAGTCATCGGTGTGTTTTGAACCAGTGAAAGATCACCTGCCATCTCATTCAGATATAAAGATGGTGTTCCACCGCGCCAGGACATACTCATTTGTTGCCCTGACCCGGTAATCTGCAAACCCGCTACTTTACCCTGCAGATATTGTAAAACGGATTGGGCACTATTTGCAAAGGGATCATCCTCAGTAATAAAAGTATATCCATCCCCTCCCCTGAAGAGACCACCCGTATACTCTTCATCCATTTTCTCTTTTTTTGTTTTTTGCTTCGCGATAACTTCTACGCTGGCCAATGTCTGAACTTTGCGGTCTTCCTCAATCTGGGCGATATTTTTTTGAGCCATGAACTTGTTTTTGCCTAATACCGCGGTGTCGTACTTAATAGAGCGGGCAGCCATATCAGGCAAAGGCTTAAACGCATTTGCTTTTGGTAAAAAATTATTTTTTATGTCTACCAGGGCCTTACTTGATAACACTTTGTTTTTGTCGTTATTGAACTGGTAGTACATTTTAGCAGTATCATAGAAGAAAAGTCCGGGCACAGCGAACCGGCCATCGTTCGCAACAGGTATACTCAGCAGCTGCTGAGTACCATTATCCAGTGTAAGGATGCCCGTTAGTTCCTTCTGCGTTAATTCTGATTTGGACAGACCATTTACTTTTCCTTCAATAGACAAATAGTCCTCCGGCTTATGAACCAGGTTCGGAAACTTATTGGCAAGCACATCTTCCCAGCGAAACCTTCTCCAGCCGTTTGTCATCATTACCAGGTCAAGATGTTGAAGCACAGAATCTACATCACTTGAAAAATAGTACATCGGGTTATGTACATAACCTTTAATATCGCTGGTAAGCAAAACCTGGGAGAAAATATCATTTTCACCGGGCTCTGCCGGATTTGTGCCGGCATCCGTGACGGAGAGCGACAGGTTGCATGCAATAGTATCCGGAACATCAATCTGGATTACATTGCGGCTCCTCCTATTAATACCTTTCAATGGAACATTAAGGTCAGTAATGAAATAATAGTCGGGGGTGTTTACAAATACGATACGTTCGGCCAGCGGTTTTTCATCTTCAGTGAAAACGGTAACCTGCACAATCCCGGCCGGAATATTTTGTAAAGGAATAAGCCCGCTGACAATCGGGTTTTTCTGTAGACTAGCCTTTGCACGGTATAACAACTGCTGCTGCATCTGGGCAACTATATAAACAGCCGAAATATCACGGGCTGCTTCGTCAGTTCTTCTTACTGCGAAGGTTATCCCGTTGGGCAATTTTTTTGTTTCCAATACAATTCCGGATTTTTTTACAACCGGCAGATTTGTCTGCTGCACCTTTCCTGCCTGGTCTTTCCAGACAGCTTTATATTGTTCACCAGCCTCGGGAGTTAACGGGAAGACACCCATCCCGTCATGCACGCTGTTAAAAGAATTTACTTTGGTTCCTTTACTATTTACAATCTCTCCTTTCACATTATAGGGTATACCCGCATCATCGGTAGCTTTGAAAGCAACGCGTGATTCTAAACCTTGCACCAGGTCGCCACCTTCCGGGAAAAAATTTAGATAATTTTTCACCTGGGCCGGCGTTTGTTTTGCAGAAGCTTTAGTATTTAAGATTGGAATTGCTTTAACGAAAAGGAAGGAGGAATCAAAATTGAGCATCCATCTTGTATATGCTCTTACATATAAGACCCCGGCGTTGAGGTCGGTTGGCAAATCGAATGCTGCAGCTGCGCCTGAGCTGATTACGGGAGTCACTTTACGTTGCAAAACCTTACCCTGTTCATCCAGCAGTTCAGCATACAAATTCCGGCTGATATTTGATAAAACATTGTTTGAAAAAACGTAGGCTTTGAACCATATTGTTTCGCCGGGATTGTAAGAAGCTTTGTCAAACTGCAAATGCAGTTTTTCCTGGGGGTACTCACTATCAAGTTTTGTTAGCAGGGAATCGAATCGCTGGCCATGAAGACTGGTTGAAGAAATTAAAACCAGCATCGCTATTCCAGCCTTGAGCAAACCATATAGTTTCATAGTTATTCAGTCACATTTACGTGGGAAGTTCCACTCATTTCGGCGCTTTTACCGTCAATTATTTGTTAAAGGGGGAAATTACAATATTCCCCCGCTCAAACCCCCGCGAATTTAAAATATATCAGTCATTGGCAACAATCCTGGACTTCGGTTTTTGAACCAGGTACAGGCCGATGATCACTAGCATCATGCCTGAAATTGTATAGACAGTGATTGGTTCATCTACCATAATTTTTGCAATAACAAACCCGGAGATCGGACATAGAAACAGCCAGAAAGACGCCTTAACCGGATTTTCCTTGAGAAGGAAGAGCCAGAGTTGTATCGCAAATATGGAAACGGGTATGGCCAGCCATAAAATAGCTGCGGCAAAAGGCCAGGTGATTTGGTTCCTGGCCGGGTTCCAGGTGAAAGCCATTGCGGGCAAAAGAAAAGTTCCACCGATTATTGTTTGCCAGCCATTTATAGTCAGTATATGTAAATCGTTCCATTTGTGTTCTGAAAAATATATTACCCCGAGAGAATACAATAGCATGCTGCCCATCAGCATCCCCAGGCCGCCGGGTGTGGCATGAGAAGTAATGAAGAGGGGCCAGGCTGCCAGGAGAACTCCGATGCCACAGAGAAGCAGGCTGTAAACCACTTTTCGTTTTACCGGCTTCCTGAGTATAAAAGTATTAATCAGTGTGATCAGTACGGGGTTGGTAGCAATGGACAATGAACCGAGACCGGGAGATATATATTGCATAGCTACGATAAACAGCCCAAGATAAAGCGTGATGTTTAGCAGCCCGTAAACAGCCAGTTGTCTCCACTCTTTCCTGGTCGGGAGGCGGTTTCGCAAAATGATATGCGAAATTAAAATCATGATGGAGCCGCCGATGAAAAACCGGTAAACAGCTATCACAAATGGCTGTGCATAGTCAAGGGCAATTTTTGATGCTGTAGCTGCAGAGGGCCACAAAATAGCAAAAGCTATCCCTGCAATGAAGAAACCAATTTGCCTGGTGTCTTTTTGCTGCGGTGGTAACCTACCTGGTTTCGGCTCCAACCATTTCATAAACTGCCTTTAATCCCCGAAGTTAAGTTACCAGGCGCTATTACCGTGGCATTCGTCTATTGTCCCGGAGCAGGCATGACCAGGCCGGTTTTTACGGGTTCCCCGAAATAAGGGGTTCCATCTTCCTTAAATGAAAATTTCTGTGCTCTGGGCGACCGAAATCCACCACAACCCTGGCCGGGTGCCGAATTAGCATGATATAAGATCCAGTTTTCCTTATTATTGGGTGATTTGAAAAAAGAATTATGCCCGGGGGCAAAGACCCCGTTTTTTTCCGAAGCCACAAACAATGGTTCTTTGCGTTTCATCCAGGAAGCCGAGTCCAACAGGTTCTTTCCCTTTAACTCCAGCATTCCCAGGGAATAGTATTCAGTCCAGCACCCACTGGCTGAAAAGATGATAAAAACTTTATCTTTATTTTGCAGCATCTGCGGTCCCTCGTTCACATTCACGTGTCGCGGATTGTTTGCATCATTGAGATCCCCATGTTGCTCCCAGTCATAGATAGGGCTACCTATCCTGGATCTTTTGCCTTCAATAGTCCATGGATTTTTCAATTTTGCTATATAGATATCCTGCTCCCCATTCTTATCGCTTTCCCAACCTGACCAGATCATATACATCTGATTTTTATACTCAAATACAGAACCATCTATCGCCCATTTATCGGAAGGATCAGAAACCTTTCCCTTAAAAATCCATTCACCTTCCATCGGATCCTTTGAGGCGTTTTCCAGAACATACATACGATGATTCTCATTTTTGCCATCATCAGCTGCAAAATACACGTACCATTTTTTATTGATGAAATGTATCTCGGGCGCCCAGATCTGCCTGGAATACATAGTGCCTGCGGGTGGTGTCCAGATTGTTTTACTTGGCGCAACTTTAAGATCAGCAAGATTTTTTGTCTTCCAGATCACCAGCCGGTTTCCGACTGTATGTGTATAATAGTAATAGCCATCCTGATAAATGCTCCAGGGATCAGCGCCAGCAGGAAGCAATGGATTGGAAAAAGTATCAACCTGCCCCTGGAGGCCGCTGCAAAAAAGCAGCAGTATGCAAAATATCTTAATCATGTTCTAATGAATCAATTTACTTCAGGATCTTTGAATCAATTTACTTCAAGATCATTGAATTAATTTACTTCAATATCATTGGCCGCAGGCAACTTCTGGAAGCTTGTATGCGGTTCAGCCTGGTACCAATATACCACCGAACTGATATCTGATTGCTGTGGCAAATACCGCCCGCCACTGCGCCAGCCGAGATCCTGGATAGTTATCTTTAACCCATTGTTGAATCTTACGGGGTCCATGATATGCCAGCGGTACATGCCGAATCTTTGTTGGGAGGTGTAAAGACCATCTGGTCTGATAACCTGGTGCAGACCTGCATAAGCCGTTGAAAATTCCTGGTACTGACGGGTCTTTTTATTTTCGAAATTGTAAGAACCGCAGAAATAATCTTCTGTGCCGGTACCAATGATGGTTGGAAATTTATCATCCCCATCCATAAAAAATTTGATCTCACCTTCGCCCCACCAACCGTTATTATTCACACCCCAGGCAATATAAGTGCCTACATAATGGCCCTTTCCTTTAATACCATCAACCAGGGTATGTATAGATCCTTTTGTTGGATTAGACCGGCGGTATTGTGCATGAAAATAGGCCGCATCGTCAGGAACCTGGGTAAGCGTATAATCGATCTGGTAGTATAATGTCATTCGTTCCGCCCCAATATTTTCCATGGTCACCTTACACTTTTTGCGAAAAGGCATTGGCCAGTAACAGTTGAATGCGCTGCCAGGATTCACGGTAATAGCCATTGAATTGAGCGAGGCGAACTCGTTCCAACCCATTCCGAAGAAGTCGCCAACCGGCACTTCAACAGAAGGTTCTTTTTCATCGTCCCAATAAAATCTGAGTATAGAATATTTCCAGTTACCCGTAGGTGTCATCCATATATGTTGAATAGCTCCGGAACCATCTATTTCTGCAAGGGTAAAGGTTTTACCGGCTTCAATATGAACATAAGGATTCACCTTCCAACCCTGCCCCAACTCACGGGCAGCATTACGCGCATTTCCCTGCTCAAGTGTGGTCATACCTCCCTTACCGGGTTCGCCGGTAAAACTTTCAGGGCTGATGGACCTTGTTTTTGCGTCGGACAACCGGAAAATGTTGCCCATGTTCATTTCGAGTCCGTTGAAAGTTCCGCTTTTCTGAGCGCTGAGTTGCAATGTGGCAAGCACTGACAAAATCAAAAAAAGTTTGTTTTTCATCATTTGTTTTTTGTTTGTATTTATCGTTGAAGACCAATTAAAAGAGATATGAGTTATGAATTATGAATTATGAAAGAAGTTATGAAATATATGAAAGTAAACCACTCAATAACTCATCCACTCACAACTAAACTCACCACTAACCACTCACCACTTTTTTTCATCAACGTAGTTCCGGAATCGGTACGGCATCCATATCCGTAAATGTATAATTTTCACCTGCCATACCCCAGATAAATGCATAATTTGATGTACCACATCCTGAATGGATGGACCATGGCGGTGAAAGCACTGCCTGGTGATTTGCTATAAGCAGATGACGGGTTTCTAATGGTTCACCCATAAAATGAAAGACGCGGTGCTGTTCAGGCACATCGAAATAAAAATAGGCTTCCATGCGTCTGGTATGTGTATGCGCAGGCATTGTGTTCCACACACTACCGGTAGCGAGTACCGTCAGCCCCATCACCAACTGGCAACTTTGCATTCCATCTGCATGAATGTATTTGTAGATTGTTCTTTTGTTTGCTGTTTCAACTTCGCCCATATTAGCCGGACTTGCTTCTTCCTTGCTCATCTTCCGTGTTGGATAGGTTTGATGAGCCGGTGCTGACATCAGGAAAAAACTGGCAGGTGCAGTTTTATCTGCAGACGAAAAAATAACCTCGCGAACTCCTTTGCCTGCATACAAAGTATCCAGCTTATTCAGTTCGTAACGGGTACCGTCAACCGATACTGTGCCAGGTCCACCTACATTGATTATCCCGATTTCCCTGCGTTCCAGGAAATAGTCGGCCCGCAGTTCGGGGTCGTTATCAAGGCTTAGTTCCCGGTTAACTGGTTTAGCCCCTCCGATGATAACACGATCATAATGCGAATACAAAAAAACTACAAGGTCGTCCTGTATAAGGTCCTCAACGAGAAAATTATTTCTTAACTCACCGGTATCCATCATGGTTACCTCGGCCGGACTATTCTGAAATCTTATCTCCATAATCATAAATATTTATTATCGGCCCATCCATCCACCATCGACGGTTAAAATTGTTCCATGCACATAGTCAGCAGCGGCTGAAGCAAGGAAAACGGCCGGGCCTTTAAAATCATTCGGTTCGCCCCAACGTCCAGCGGGAATGCGGTCAAGAATTGATCTGCTTCGAACAGGATCATTACGCAATGCTTCCGTATTGTCGGTTGAGATATATCCAGGTGCAATACCATTTACGTTAACCCCGCTTGAGGCCCATTCATTTGCAAGACCTTTAACGAGGCTGCTTAAGGCGCCTTTACTGGCTGCGTATCCCGGTACATTCACGCCTCCCTGGAAACTCAATAACGAACAGGTAAAAATGATCTTACCTGTACGCCTTTCAATCATTCGTTTTCCGAACTCACGCGCAAGTATAAACGGCGCATCAAGATTAATAGCCAGCACCTTGTCCCAGTATTCATCCGGGTGCTCAGCCGCAGGTTTCCGCATGATAGTTCCTGCATTATTTATTAATATATCAATTTCATGGGTTTGATTTACTGAATCGATAAAAGCATATAGCGAAGCCCGGTCAGAAAGGTCTGCACGGTAAGGATAGAATTTTCTGCCGGTCGCGGCCACTAATTGTGAAATTTCACTACCCTCGGCTTCAAGTGATCCTGAAACACCTACAATATCTGCTCCGGCCTCAGCAAGACCCATAGCCATTGCTTTGCCAATTCCTTTGTTACAACCTGTCACCAGCGCCTTCTTACCAGCGAGATTGAAAAGTTGAAAAGTGTTAGTACTCATTTTTATTTATTGCGCCAGTTTTACAGCCTGCCTGGCAAGTAATTGCCAACTGGTACCTTTTTGGTTCCATACAAGCATAACATGCAGCTTAACTGTGGCCGGTTTTCCGCCGTCGTTCGTGGCTCCGTCAAGATTATGTCTTACTATAGCAGTATTCCCTGAAATAATTATAGTCTGTTCGCTCAGTTTGATGGAAACAAAGTCTGAAGTACCTGAAACCAGCGAATTTATAAATGAAGTTTTATCTTCCACCTTACCGGAGGAATGGCCATAGCTGAGTTTAACTGAAGTGAGCCTGTCAAGCGTTGCTTTATCCGGGTCCACCATTGTTTTCCTAAGAGTTTCTACCGCTTCAGCCACTGATTTTTCATCTTTGGTTTGAGCATTCAGGCAAAAAGAGCATACCATAAGGCAGCTTAAAATGAGGTTTCGCATACGCATAACAATCGTTTTATGTTTGATATCAGGTTCAAGGTTACGCCCTTATTCACGTTTTTACGACAAATTCTTTTATTATTTTTATGCAATCGTTTCCGTCATTGTGGTGGAAGATTACTTTCCGGAGCATTTTAGAGGGAAATAACTACAAATACAAAAATTAACGGATGAAATATGAAGCTATTACTATTAAAGATATAGCAAAGGCATTAGGACTAGCAACTTCAACCGTGTCCAGGGCCCTGAAAGGTAGCCATGAAATAAGTGCAGAAACGCGTAAACTGGTAATGGACTATGCAGGTAAGATCAACTATAAGCCCAATCCCATAGCGTTAAGCTTAAAAGAAAAACGCAGCCGTGCTATAGGTGTAGTTGTCTGCGAGTTTGCAAATACATTTTTCTCCCAGGTGATAAATGGAATAGAATCGATTGCTTATGATCGCGGCTATCACGTAATTATTTCCCAGAGTCACGAATCTTATGAACGCGAAGTACTCAACACACAACAACTAGCTTCCCGACAAGTAGACGGCCTGCTTGTTTCTCTCTCAACCGAGACAACCGACATGTCGCATTTTCATTTTTTGCACGACAAAGGTTTACCCATTGTGTTCTTCGACCGGGTATGTGAAACCATTGAAACACATAAGGTCATTGTCGATAATTTTAAAGGCGCTTATGACGCAACCTGTCATTTGATTAACTCAGGATTTAAAAAGATAGCGCATATCACCAGTTCTCCCAATATTTCTATTACAATTGAGCGCCTTGCCGGCTATCGAAAAGCACTTGAAGAAAACAAGATCCTGTATGATGAAGGCATTGTTATGTTTTGCGCGCATGGCGGCATGGAACAGGCTGAAATAGAGTCAGCGGTTATGAAAATCCTGGATCACCCCTCCGCCCCGGACTCAATCCTCGCGGCCAGTGACCGTATTTCATTGGGCGCGATGTCTTTTTTAAAGGAAAAAAATATCAGTATCCCGGCAAAAATAGCCCTGGTTGGATTTACCAATTCACAACAGGCAGGCATATTTTCACCATCCCTTACATCGGTCAGTCAGCCTGCATTCGAAATGGGCCAGGTGGCAACTGAAAAACTTATTGAAATTATAGAAAGCAAAACGCCATTGTCAAAATTTGACACCAGCGTTTTAAAAACAAAACTCGTTGTGAGGGAAAGTTCTGTTATGGCTTGATGTAATGACCCTATTCTGTTTTTGGAGGTTTTTTGACAGGAGCATCTTTTTTTGACGCATCCACTTTTTTTGAATTCTTTTTATCTTCAGCCGAACCTTCTTTTGAATTCTTTTTGTCTTCAGCCGAACCTTCTTTGGCCCGCTCTTTTTTATCTTGCTGCTGATCTTTTTTTCCCATGATATCCATACCGGTAGTTTCTTTTACACCGGTAAATATCGATTTCCAAACCAGGTTAAAAAAAGAACGGTTGGTGTTTCTTTCATTGCTCATTTCTGCGGTGCGCGTTTTTCCGCCTGAAGGATTATTATTTTTGACTATGACATTGGCAAAGAGACTTGCCAATCCAATCTTTTTATAGGTTTTTTTATCATCCTCCAATTTAAGAGTAGATACCTTTAGATTATCATATAACATAGTGAGGTCGCCCACACCATGGTAATTATCACCAGACATATTAAAACTGAGATTCTTAACACTGCCTTTTTCAACGCGGGCCATGCCCAATGGTTCAATGAGTGCATTTAGCTTATTCGCCTCAAAACCTTTAAGGTTGCCTTTCACAGTAAAGCGCCCCTGTTTGTCACCAATCTTCAGAGTCATGCTCACATCAACTTTTGCCATATTTAGAAACCAGGCACTATAGTCAATTGTAAGGTTATTGTTCTTCCGGATCGCTAAACGCTCGTTTGTAACATTTGTCATAGTTGCATGTACGCGATGAAACTGAACCCGGCCGGCTTTATTGGACTTCTCATTCACTTCCTTGTATTCAACAAACGAATTATCGAATACACCTTTTTTAATAGTAACCGGAAATGGAATTTTCATAATAAGCTGATGTGGATACATACCGACCCTGTTAACCTGGTCCCTCGGCATTCTGCCATCGCGAAAAATATAAAATTTACTTTTAGGTACAATCAACGAATCTGCAGCCAATTCACCGTATGCGAGCCTTACCGGATCAATTCCCTTCAGACTAATGCCAGATAAAGAAAAATCGAAACGATCTCTTTGAAACTTAAACAATTTCATAAACGCCGCCTCACCTTTTAATGGTTTTATGATTGCTGACTTCAGCGTTAGCGATCTTGTCCCGGTATTGACCTGTAAACCTGCAAACTTGAAATCATAGTAACCCTTTGAATCTCTTAAATGGATGCTATCGGCAGCAATAACCACTTTTTTTGAAAAGAAAATTCTGCTCATATCGGCAAGACTATTACTATCTATCCGCAAATCAAAAAGCAATAAGGAAACATTTGTACTTCTTAGTATAAGTTTTTTAGTCTTGAAATCTATGTAAGAAATATCAATATTCTGAAGTAGGATACTATCCATTTTTACCAGCTTCAACTCCCTGAGCACATCATAATAAAGGTTTTCGACAAAATCACCGCTGCGGGCTTTTGTGTCATCATCGTCATCGCTTCCTTTATTAAGCCGGAACAATTCTATAGAAGCATTTTGAATAAGCACCTTTTTCCCTGTTATTTCATTTTGCAGAAGAGCGCGGGGTGTTTGAACACCAGTAACTGTCAGGGAATCTGCATGGAGATTTAATATTACTGAAGGACTTCCCGGTGGAAGTGAATCTGCCGAGAAGGACGCCGTGTCAACATTGACATTTACGTTAGTCACAAATAGTGATCCGCCTATTTCATCAACCTTAAGTGTATCGTAACTGATTTTATACAATCCCCGGGATTCTTTCCGGACTGCCTGGGGGAGTGTGGATCCAAGAAATTCAGATTTGTAAAACCGGTATATGCCGATGGCGATTATTACAACCCCTATCAGTATGCCCGCAATCCAAAATCGTTTTCTCGGAATAGCCATATTTAATTATAAATGATCACGGACTTGAACCGGACTTGAAGTAGAAAGAATTATTACGATTATTATCGGGGAATCATTTGAAGGTTGAAACGGTTAAATGCGCAACATGTTTTAACAACATTGTTAAATGTGCACGACACAGTTAAATGGCATTATTTAATGCCCACTGCATCTGCTAAACAACAGTATTGAATGCTATCATCTGGTCTGACTTATTCTTTTTGAAAAGATTAAACCTGGTAATTGCACCTTTCAGATATGCTTTGTTTAAAAATCCGCTTTTGACAGCAGGCGAAATTTTGACATCAGCTACAAAGTAAATGTTCTTTTCTCTGTTGCAAAGTTTTAATGACACGTCACCCTCGCACAACTCTTCTATCAAAACTTTAT
This sequence comes from Flavitalea sp., assembly GCF_035489435.1. Lineage (NCBI taxonomy): Bacteria > Pseudomonadati > Bacteroidota > Chitinophagia > Chitinophagales > Chitinophagaceae > Flavitalea > Flavitalea sp. Next base: position 16,345 of record NZ_DATHKG010000055.1, on the reverse strand, counting down.
AGTTATGAGCAATACGGAAAGAAAGACCATTTAATTCGGAATAGAACACTCTCACCAGCACAGCCAGTTTCCCGCCGCTATCTTCATTCTTTAAATGGAGTATTCCATACGGACAATGTTTTACTACATCATGGAAGTTTGCATGTTCCGAAGTTGAAAGATTATAGTTTGCATAAAACATAGAAACATCGTTTAGATTTTATTAACTTAAAATCTCGTGCCATATCGCTGATTTAATAACCCCCTTTGTAGATCGATATCTACACTAATCGGCATCTGTATTAAGCCTTAAGGTGATATAGGGCAAATAAAACTGGCAGGATATTTTAACTATGATAATCGCAATCTTTCTATGATTTAACCTTAATCATTACTATGAATAATAACAATTTAAATAAGAACAGGCCCTATCTGAGGAGTTTTGATGCCCTGAAGAAAGGCGTATTGAAAAGTGGGTACACAGAAAACTTCGTTTATAAAAATACGGGGTATATATCAGCATCAAATAGTACAGTATACGATATCAACAAAGTAAAAGTCATATCCACTATCCGGTTCCGGGGAAGTGATAATCCCGGAGACCATGCGGAACTTTATATAATTGAAACCCCCGATGGTACCAAAGGAACTTTTGAGAAAAAACAGGGGAGTGAATAACTCAAAAAAAGCACAGATTATAAAAACAATCCGTGCTTTTTTTTACTTATGTTCCAGTACACTCAATTTCAAAACATTCATCGGATTTTACGATTATTGTCCAACATTCGGGATCTTAAATTAATATTGTGTGTTACAAGCTTCAACATTTCGTTGAATCATGAGTGAGTTACCATTTTTATTGAGCTACCCTTTTATTGAGTTAACCTTTCTATTAACGGCAAAGTCGAGCTATGTCTGCAACAATGAAAAAACTGAATGAAGTTGAGATACTAGTTGAGATGTTAATTAACCAGGACAAATGATAACCATAGCAAATGATAACCATAGCATGCTACAGTAAATTTTATATGAATGCCCTATTGAACCGGTAAACTAGACCCTTCTGATCAATCCAAGTATCAATGAAATTACTGCCAACACTATCAGAATGTGAATTAGACCGGAGGCGCTGTAAACAAAGACTCCAAGCAGCCACCCGATTACGAGTATTACTGCAATAACATATAATATACTTCTCATGATTCAAAAAATTTAGTTACATATGATTATAAAAAACCTTTGCCACCTAAACAGCCCGTGTTTAAAGCAAAAAACCCATTTTAACATCTCCTAGGCTCATTTATTGAGGAAGAACTTCTACAAAGACGGAATATATGGTTCAAATAAAAAAGTTTTGGAACGTTCTGAAAAAAGCAGGCGCCTCATTCATTGAAGACAATGGAATGAAACTGAGCGCTTCACTTTCCTACTATACAGTGTTTTCTTTGTGCCCAATCCTTATTATTATCATGTCACTGGCCGGGATTGTATTTGGTAAAGATGCGGTTCAAGGCAGAATATACGATCAGATTTCAGGACTGGTAGGTAGCGACGCAGCAATACAGGTTCAGGAAATAATCATTAATATTGAAAAGTCCCAACACGGCACCGTCGGAGCAATTGCAGGTGCTGTGCTGCTGATCTTTGGTGCCACAGGTGTATTCACTGAGATCCAGGATTCCATAAACTACATATGGTCTGTAAAGGCCAAACCGAAGAAAGGCTGGTTAAAATATCTCTCGAACAGGGCAATCTCATTTTCCCTGCTTGTAGGTATTGGCTTTGTTTTACTTGTTGCTCTTGTAATTAATGCCCTGATGGATATATTAAATGACCGCCTTGAAAAAATCCTTCCTTCCTATAGCGTTTACTTATTTTATATTCTTAGCCTCTTGCTTATCCTGGTTGTTATCAGTTTGATGTTCACTATAATTTATAAAGTATTGCCGGATGCTATTATCGGATGGAAAGATGCAATGGTTGGTGCAATCTTTACCACCGTGTTATTTCTGATTGGTAAATTCCTGATCGGCTATTACCTTGGTAACTCAAATATTGGCCTTACTTATGGAACAGCCGCTTCAATTGTGATCATATTATTATGGGTCTACTATTCCTCAATAATCCTTTACTTCGGAGCCGAATTCACCCGCATGTATGCTATTCATGTTGGTAAAGGCATAAAGCCTAATGAAACTGCAGTGTTTATAATAAAGCAGGAAGCAAAGGAAATTCCTTCTCCTACTATTGAAAAATAATTCCCTCCCATTGAAATGCAAGTGTTCATTAATTTATCATTTGTTGTCAATTAATTACTTCTGTAGACCTCATTATAATAGTGATGGCTGAATAATGTTTGAACATATTATAATATTCTCATAATCACGGCAGTATGTAGAATCAGTTCCCCTTTTTGAAGACAAATTTTTCGGGATATGTTTTATCTGGCGCCGGAATAATAATTGAAATACCTGCATCAAATAAAACGTGTAAATATGAAAACGAGAAAAGTAAATGTGAGAAATCTTGTAGCCGTACTGGCCCTATCTGTAGGAGTCATAATAAGTGGTTCAGTAAACGCACAGGAACAACAAACATCTGCTGAAAATGGACTTCGCTCTAAATTTGGTCTTAAGGCAGGTTTGAACCTTGCAAATCTTTATGTCGATGATGTAAAAGATGAAAATTTTAAAGCAGGCTTTAATGCAGGGTTTTATGCGAAACTTCCGGTAACGAGGGGTTTTTCTATTCAGCCAGAGTTACTTTATAGCAACAAAGGCGCAAAGCTCGCTTATGATGCGGGAATATTCGGTGGTGAGGGTGAATATCGTTTTAACCTTCATTATGTTGAGCTACCGGTATTGGCTGTTGTTAATGTGGTAAAGAATTTTAACATCCATGCAGGTCCTTATGTTTCTTATCTGGCAGGTGCTAATGTTACACGCGTCGATGACGATGATAACGTGAGCGATATCACTGACCTTAAAGCAGACAATTTTAATCGTATCGACTATGGTCTTACAGGAGGAATCGGACTTGATTTTCAAAATCTAACCATTGGGGCACGTTACAACTATGGTCTCCGGGAAATAGGAGAATCAGGCTTATCCGGTGAAATCACAAAGAATTCCAAGAACAGCGTGATCAATGTATTCCTGGGATTTGCATTCTAATCTGCAATTTCGATTCGCTGGTTCGATGCGTTAATTCATTTGTCCGAAAATATGAATTCACCTTATTAAACAAAGGTTTCTTCTTATTAAAAAAACGGCTACTTCCCCAACATTAATTGAAAAGGCTGTCAGATTAAACCGACAGCCTTTTTCTTTTGTTTCTATGAAAATTTAATCCATTAGTTTATCTCCGGTGGCTATTTCGATGTTAACCATTACTTCTGCAGGCTTGTGTTCAGGGAACAGAATGGTAAAGGTAGTGCCTTCATTGATGACGGAACTTACTTCTACTTTAGCTTTATGTGATTGCAGGATATTGAGTGTACTTGCCAGGCCAAGACCGACACCGTTTCGTTTGGAAGTAAAATATGGTTCAAATAACCTCGAAATGTTTTCAGGCGGAATACCACATCCATTGTCTTTGATGATCACCTGGTGAACATTATCATGACTATCTATGGTTATCAGCAATTTTCCCTTTTCTGATTCCATTGCTTCAATTGCATTGATGACGAGATTGAGAAAAGCAATTTTGATTTTTTCCTTGTCAACCATCACTTTCAATGGCTCGTCTGCATACCTTATCTCCAGACTGATTCGTCTTAATGAAATACGATCGATAGCAGACGCAACACTTTCATCCATTACCGACTGAAGAGTATGCATTGCGAACTGCAATTCGGTTGGTCGTGATGAATCAAGTAACTCCGTAATCAGGTCTCCTATCCTTCCACCATTTCTGTGAATAATATCGAGATAAATGCCTGCATCCTCCTGCAGGATTTCCTGTTGCAGGAGATGTTCAATTGACATATTAATATTGTTAAGCGGGTTTCGCACTTCATGAGCCAGAGTCCTTACCAGGCGGCCAGCTACTGCAAGTTTTTCCACCTGGAGATTAGCCTTTTCAGCTTTTTTCATGTTGGTAATATCGTGTATGATACCCTGCACATATTCCTTTTCTTCATGATCACGGTAAGTTGACAACGAAAGAATACAATTTCTTCTTTCACCTGATTTCATGGAAAGCTCCATTTCAAAATCGGTTAAATCACCTGAGCCGGCCAGCAAGGTGCGTATATACCTGCTATCAAGTTCTTCGGGCACCAGGTCATAAAGACACATTTGTTGGAGTTCCTCACGTTCATAACCGAAAAGCACATACGACATCTGGTTAAAGTCCTGGAAATAAAGGTTTTTATCCGCTATAAAAATAGCATCCTTGGAGCGCTCAAAAATATTCCTGAATTTTTGTTCATTATCTCTTAATGCCTTTAAATGAATCGAGCGTTCGATGGCATAACGGATACACCTTTCCAACTTCTCACTGTTAAGTTCGGATTTAACAAGATAATCGGTAGCTCCAAGTCGCATTGCCTCAATATCAATGGCTTTGTTTCCTTTACCTGTGAGCAGAATAATAGGTTCCTCACAATTATGCTCCAGGGCCTCCTTTAAGAGGTCAACGCCGGTTTTGGCACCAAGGCGATAATCAACGAAGTAAATATCATAAGCTTTGTTTATGATAAGCTCCATTGCTTTTTTATAATTGTAACACCAGTCTATCGTAAAGTGACTATCACTAATGTCTTTTATATATTCAGATGTAATAAAAAAATCATCCTCATCATCATCAATTACAAGAATTCTCGAATTGTACATAAACTTCAGGTTTCCGATTGGTTGATTCGCTTTATTAATGTTTTTCCGGAAGAATAATGGTAAACACAGAACCTTCATCCGGTTTACTGTTTGCAAAGATAAGCCCACGGTGGTTTTCCGCTATTTTTTTACAAATGGCGAGTCCCACTCCTGATCCGGGGTATTCTACCTTACCATGAAGCCTTTGAAAAATCTGGAAAATTTTGTTAGCATATTCCTGTTCAAAACCGATACAATTATCCTTTACATCTATCCGGTAGTAATTCATGTCTTCTGCAAAGCTATGCTCAGCCTTTTCGACATTACTCAAAATATCCACTTTGATATCTATCCTCGGAATCTCATCTTCTTTCCTGAATTTCAAAGCATTGCCTATGAGATTGCTGAATAATTGCTGGATCTGGGAAGGTATCGCATCTATAACAGGCAGCCGGTCAGCGTTAATGATAGCACCTGTTTTTTCGATGATAATTTCAAGATCAGAATTCGTCTGCTCAAGCACTGTATTCAGATCCACAAGCCCAAAAGGTATCGATGATCTTGCCGTTCTTGAAAATTCAAGAAGGTTCTCAATCAGTATTCTCATGTTATCCGTGGCCGCCAGGATACGTTCAGCATATCTTCTTCCTTCAGGTCCCATCTCCCCGCTATGCCTTGTAACCAATCTTTCAGAAAACGTCGAAAGTTTTCGTAAAGGCTCCTGTAAATCATGGGAAGCAATGTATGCAAACTCTTCCAGGTCTTTATTTGATCTGTTCAGATCATTCACAATCGATTCAAGGTTCCTCTCATAAGATCTTAACTGCGTTATGTCGCGGGAAGTTCCGATTATCCTGATTACCTCGTTTTCTTCATTCCGGATCACCCTGGCAAAGGTTTGTAAACGTTTATTAATGCCATCACGGGTGGTGATATTAAACTCGTAGCTGAAATCGTTTTTATGTTTGATGGCTTCCTGCTTCAGATTGTTGCTTCTGATCCAATCTTCATGATGAAGATGAAGCATATACAGACCGGCATTAATTAACAAACGCCCTGCATGTTCTTTAGGATCATAACCGAACAACCTGTACATACCATCGCTCCACAAAATGACGTCTTTACCAACATCCTCTTCCCAGGATCCAAAATCAAGAAACTGTTCCTTTTCGACCATATTCTGTTTATACTCCTCAAGTGCTTCCTGTCTCGCAACTTCCTGGCTTATGTCAAGCATACTGCCAACTACCTTTTGTACCTCATTGTCGTCCCCGATAACCAGCTTACCACGGGTAGAAATCATTTTACGGTTACCCCTATGCGTTATAACAGGGTAAGTGACGGTAAAAACGGATTTTGCCTCTATAGATTTTTCAATAACTGTTCTCAGCATTTCCTGCTCCGGCTCTGGCACATGAGCCAGGTAAACCGGGAATGATATTATGGGGGCATCCCTGTCCTTATCGTATTCAAGGATATTATATATTCCATCGCTCCATTTCACGTCACCACTCGCGATATCATAATTGTAAACGCCAAACCCAAGCAGATTTTCGGTTTCGAGCTGTAGCTGTTTTAACTGCTTTATCTCTTCTGCGCTTTTAAACTGTTCAGTGATGTCTTCAGCTATAAACAACAGTGAGCCGGGCCTCCCATGCTCATTGCGTCGCAGTACAGTTCCGCGAGTGCGGAAATATCGCCATTCTCCCTGTTTGTCGTTCAGGCGACATTCATAGAGATGACTCGACTCATCCTCCAGCTCATAAAATTTCTGTATTTCTTCCTTTACCCGTTCCTGGTCCTCTTTAAAAACGAGCTGTAAAATTCCATTGTCCCAGGTAGAGATGTCTTCATATGTGTATCCCAGAACATCTGTTACTTTTTTGTTTATATATCTCAGCTTTTGCTGCTCTGCATCATAAACATAAACGATAGCTGGAAAAAAATCATTAATTCGTTGTTGAAAATCATTCTCCTCTATGCCATCCCCGAATAATCTTTTCAAATGAAAAAGATCCCCGTTGTTCTCCGTTTTTGCCATACTCTATTATAAATTGTTAAGCTCCTGGTATTGCTTCATCTTATTATAAAGTGTTTTTCGATCTATGTTCAAAATTCTTGCTGCCTTACTCTTGTTATAGTTTGCCTTCTTCAATGCTTCAAGAATCATTTCATATTCTGCATCCAGGCTTGCTTCCTTTAAAGAAAGATCACCATGATGCGGACGTTGCGGTTCTGTATGAACGTGAACAGGTGGAGAGGTTACTGTCTGCACCGGAGCGGTTTCCGGAGAAACATCGAACTGCAGTTTACTGTGGTTAGAAATTTCAAAAGGCAAAGTCCTGACATCTACATATTCTCCATCAGTGAGAAGCACTGCACGTTTCACCACATTTTTCATTTCCCGCAGATTACCGTGCCATACATAATTGTGAAAAATCGCTTCAACTTCCTTCGAAAATCCTTTAACTGATTTTTGTAGTTCCTTATTTGTCAGTTGAAGGAAATGTCTCGCAAACAACATGATGTCTTCTTTTCTTTCTCTTAATGGCGGCACGTCAATACTGAATTCATTAAAGCGATGGTAAAGATCTTCCCTGAAAATTCCCTTTCGTGCCGAGTCCCACAGGCGCTCATTGCTTGCAATAATGATCCGTACATCAAGTTCGATATCTCTTACACCTCCCACTCTTCTCATCTTTCTTTCCTGTACAACCCTTAATAATGAAACCTGGATATCATATGAAAGATTGGCAATTTCATCGAGAAAAATGGTACCCCCGTTTGCGATCTCGAAACTCCCCTGTTTCTGGTTCAATGCACCGGTAAAGGATCCTTTCTCATGGCCGAATAATTCAGAACCAGCCAGTTCCTTTGATAATGCGCCGCAATCAATCGCCACAAAGGCTTTATCTTTTCTTTTACTTCTCTTGTGAATTTCCTGGGCAATTGCTTCTTTACCACTACCACTTTCTCCGTAAATAATTACGCTGTAGTTAGTGGGAGCTACCAGGTCAATCTGTTTCAGAATGGTCTGGAAAACCTGGCTGTTATCAAAAATGTATTCGCTACCGGATGAATTGTTTTGTTTTTTCTGACCGCCATCTCCTGGTCTCACAATGACAACGGCAGATCCGGAACCATTTTCGGACTGGGGGCGAACCGGTTCTACAGGTGAGTTAAGCGCCTTCCGGATCGTCATTAGTATTTCATCAGGTATCAATGGCTTGGTGACATAATCATATGCACCAAGCTTCATTACTTCCACAGCGGTTTTAATGTCGCTATAGCCTGTAATGATGATGAAAGGCACGGAGGGAAACTTTTCTTTCATTTTGATGAGTACCGTGTTGCCATCCATGTCTTCCAGCCTGAAATCGCACATTACCAGGTCAGGCTTGAATTCCTCGGCCATTTCCAGGGCTTTTTTCCCACTGTAAACCTCGGAAACATCGTATCCATGTCTTGATAAAAATCGTTTAAGTAACAAACACATGTCACGGTCATCATCAATTATCAGAATTTTCTGCATAGAGTGTTTTTGTTTATTGTATTTGTAAGATTAGTATTGGATTGATGATTAGTATTGGATTGATGATTAGTATTGGTTTGATGATTGTATTGGTTTGATGATTGTATTGATTAAATGATTGTATTGATTAAATGATTGTATTGATAAATAAATGCTATTGTTTTGGACATTGTGCTCACAATGTTTAACCCCAGATGCCTCTTAGATGTGCTACGGGAATCTGAAGTAGTTCCCGGTATTTAGCAACGGTTCTTCTTGCTATCGAATACCCTTTTTCAGCAAGGATGGTAACAAGTTGCTGATCCGTCAACGGATGCTTTTTATCTTCCTGTTTTATTACTTCCTCTATGGTTGACTGTATCACCCTGTTACTGGTAGATTCGCCTTTTTCGTTGACAAGACCTTCGGTGAATAAATCCTTTAACAACAAGGTGCCAAAACTTGTTTCAGCATATTTATTACTGGTAATCCGCGAAATTGTGGAAATATCTAAAGATACCATATCTGCCACATTTTTCAGTATCATTGGCTTCAGCAAACGGATATCTCCTTCCTTAAAATACTCATACTGCAGTTTCACAATCGTTTTCATTACCTGGAGCATGTTGGTTTCCCGCTGACGAATCGCATCAATGAACCATTGAGCTGACTGCAATTTGTTACGGAGATAAACCTTGGCTTCTTTTTGTTGTTTTCCCTCACATTGAGCCTCGACAGATTCTTTCCAGGAGGTATTTATATGCAGGGTTGCAGAACGACTGTTGTATAATTCCACTTCCAGTTTTTCCCCTTCCAACCTGACAATAAAATCAGGGATAATTTTTTGTCTGTCAGTTGCTGTCCGGTTATTGTCTGTTACCGGGCGCATCTTCAGAGTGGAAATCAACTGGAGCACAATCTTTAATTCTTCCTCTTCCAATTGCAGGCGCTGACAGATCTTCTCCATATTTGCGCCCTTCATTTCATCATAAAAATCCTTTAGCAATGCAATCGCGACTTTTACATCCGGCCTTTTGGTATTCATCCTTTCCAGTTGGATCAGCAAACACTGGCGGGTGTCGACAGAACCTAAACCATAGGGCTCGAGCTGGTATATTTTTACCAGTACTTTTTCAACAACATCCGATTCGATCCATACACTGTTTTTAAAAGAGTAGTTTTCGGCAACCTGTTCCACGTTTTGCTCCAACATTCCATAATCATTCAGGGAGTCGATAATATAATCTGCCAGTTGCCATTCCTCTTCTTCGGTCCATAAAAGCCGAAACTGTTGTTTAGCCTCTTCCCTGAAGTCGATACTGTCTGCCAATGAGGTTTGGAACGTGGTATCTTCAGGAAGGTAATTTGCATATTCCAGCTTATAATCCGGAATATCATCATACACAAATTCGTCGTAATCTTTATAGTCTTCTACCGTACCAGCGTCCGCTGACTCAGGATTTTCTGTGTCATCCGCTTTTTCCAGTAACGGGTTTTCTTCAAGTTCCTGCTGAATCCTATGTTCAAGTTCCAATTGGTTAAGGCGGAAGAAATTAAGCAGCTGTATCTGCTGCGGTAATATCTTTAGACCTAGTTTCTGGGTGAGATTTTGTTGAATCATACACTGTGGAAGTTTTGTGGGTATAATATTCCAACAAAAGCACCAAAAACCATTTATCACCAAATTATTTGACAGAAGTTGTTAGCGACTGATCATCAGGCACTTATATTCTGATCACATCTTGCATTTTCCTCCTGTCTTGTATGTTCTACAATTATACCAGTATTTTTGTGGAATATATTGCCCATTTCGTGATTTAGTGATAACGTTTTTTATCCCAGAGGGTACCATAATTGACCAATTGGGGAAATTTATCAACATATTTAATTTGGTGGACAGTGCTCTTTGGTACCTTTCAGGGGAAATTTTAGCAGGTTCACTCTACCGGATGCCTTTGCAACTAATTTTCAACTTGGGTGTTTATTCTTTATTTTCGCTATACTAACCTGAAATGATGAGTACAACCTCAATTTTGATAGCAGATGATGACGCGGACGACCGGTACTTACTGGAAACTGCTTTCTTTGAGAAAGGTTATAAGGAGAAGATCGAATTCGTAGAAAACGGCGTTGAAGTACTCAATTTCCTCTTTAATGTAAAGGCCGGGGATGACAACCGGAAATATTATCCAAAGTTTGTCCTGCTTGATCTTAATATGCCTAAAAAAGATGGCCGTGAAGTGCTTAAAGAGATGAAGGAAAATCCTGAGTTTAAGAGTATACCCGTGATCGTTTTTACCACAACAAAAAACGAGAATGAGATAAGGCGTTGCTACGAGTTGGGTGCCAATACATATATTATCAAACCAGTTAGCTTCGATGCTTTGTTAAAAGTGGTTGAAAATATCAGGACCTACTGGCTTAATACTGCCTCAACTCCAATGTAAATAATACTACCTCCAATGTAATAATACCACCTCAACTCTAATGTAATAATATTGCACTCCAATATAATAATACTGCCTCAACTGCAATACAATTTATATTGATTCATAAACCAGCTTTACGAAAATCGTTTAACCATCTTTCCTAACAAACCCGGCTTTGCCGGATTTGATACCAGGTTTCTTGTCACCCGGCGCATCAAAAATGGCAATACTGTTTTTACGGCCCAACCAGCCCTTTTGAACAGGAGTTTACGCATAAGGATATCTGTTGAAAGACCGACAGCAATACCCAACAATGGATTGCTGGCAGTCTTTTTCTTAAAACTACCTATAAATGATATCACATTTGTAGCAGGCTTCAGGTCTGATTTAAGTCCCTGCAGATCCAGTTCTATCAACTCTTTCTGAGCCACCAGGAGTGCTTCCAACCGTTGTTTTTCCTGCATCATGTCTTCATAAGATGTAATATGCTTACTCATAAATCTTTTTCACTAAATAGTTCCTCAAAAATGGGTCAATCGTCTTTTTACGCATCATTAATACGCAAACAATAATAAGCAGATAAATGCCAGCTACAATAAAATAGCCCGCGATAATGCTTTCCAGCATTCCCCCTATCCACAAGGCAAGGCCTAATCCAATAAATAATACGAATAAAATGGAAAAGATAGTCAGCAACAACGCAGCGATAATTGAGGATCCCACTGCAGTAGATTTTTCAGTAACTTTTAATAGTCCGAGCTTGTAATAAGTTTCAATATAGTCGCCGGCATGTTCTAATAAATCGTCTGCCCGTTCTTTTAATTCCGCCATAGTTCGTAATTGTTCGGAGTAAGAAAAAAAATTCAGGCAAGCCTGGACCTGCCTGAACTTTTATTAGCTAAGGCCTTGTTTAAGTTTATTTACGCGATTTTCAGCTTCGGATCTGAGGTTTTTGGCTTCTTCAACAGCACTATCTTTCATAACGCCCAACTTTTCTTTTCCTGTGGCTACGAGGTCTGCTATTTCTCCTGCAAAATCACCAGCTTTTGCTTTAATGCGTTCCCGCAATTCACTGCCTTTTTCCGGTGCTAACAATAAACCTATGACAGCACCTGCAGCTGCTGCACCTACTATACCTAAAATAATTTTTGTGTTGGTAGTCATAACTGTTTTTTTAAAATTTACTAATACCGAAAAGAGCAAAAAATCATGCCGTTCGCAGTCCGGGCCTTGAAAAATCACTTTATTTGCACTTGGGAAATATAATCCCCAGAAGCACTAAAACACACAGTTTTAACACGATAAGCAGATACGGCATCCAATTTATATATGTATGCTGACGTTAAAGACATTCATGGAAAAAGTTTTAATTATAGATGATGAGGTTGATTTGTGCCTGCTAATGAAGACTTTTTTCAAGCAAAAAAATCAATACGACGTCGAATTGGCTCACACGCTAAACGAAGGTCTTAATAAATTGGACCAGTTTTCGCCTGATATCGTTTTTCTTGACAATAATCTGCCAGATGGGCTGGGTTGGGATCATGCAAGGGAAATATTGGAGCGGCACCCGGCTTTACGATTGAATCTCATCAGTGCTTATCATCCTAATCTTCCTTCTGTAAAAATTACTCCTAATCTCAAGATTTGGGAAAAGCCTATATCGCTTAAGGCTATTGATTCTTATCTCCACGCGAAATAAACAGATTTTTGTCCGGCGATTGCCGCTATTCGAGCGATTGTTGCTGGTTAGCTACTCTTGGTTCAATCACTATTATGCAACAGTTCTGTGGCATTCCTTCGCACCGTTGGGAGCGGGATGGCGCTTTTGTTTGGCTGTGTCCCGTGGTTAGTTGGTGCGTTTATATTAGTAGCTGCTGTTGTCTCCGATCATCTTTTTTGCCCTGATCGGCTTTTTTAAGAATTCTTTCAGGGGAAGTTACTGTTGGGCCCTGATCGGCTACAGTAACTCTAACCACGGTACGAAGGCCAAACAAAAGCACCATCCCGCTCCCAACTCACTCATCCATTTGGGGGAACATGCGACCAGTCATTACAAGTGTTACTAGTCCTTTATTATTGGTTTCATCTTGTTTCATCTATATAAGCACTGCCGGTAAAATCAAAGCATTATAGCGCCAATGGCTTTGACTAAATATATCAAGGGCTTCAGTTGGGGATCTGCAATTGTCTGGAAGGATCACATTCGACTAACGATGTAACTGCAACCTGCAAGTTTGCAACCTGGTACTATAACGCCTTAATGTTACAATGCAATGACAGCCATTTCTTATTTTCTGCATGTATCGTTGGTAAGGCTTAGTTATCACCTTGCCGGCGAATTGAAGGCTGTGTGATACAGAGATAGAAGAGAGAAAAAAGAAATGTCGACAACTGAATGGTAAACCTCTAACCAGAACCACGACTGAATTTCAAAATGTGCCGGTTACATTTGTCGCTTACTAAAAAATGATCGATGGACGAACAGCAACCGCTTCACCGGACACCCAGGCGCAACAAACAGCAATTACTTGAATTGTTTGCTGCGTATGATAAGACCCCAGGCATAACTATAAAAGATTTCTGTAAGCTGCATAAGGTTACCCAAGGTTCCTTTTATACTGCTCGCAAACGCCACCGAGCTGCTGTAAAAAAACAATCATCCGGATTTATTGCCATCAAACGTCCGGCATCTGAGCAAACAGTCGCAACCTTGTTTGCCGAGGTGAAGGGAGTCAAATTGTATCAGCATGTGCCGGTTGATTATCTTAAAGCGCTTATATCATGAGTGCCATTGCCCTATTAACGGATCATCACCAGTATTTTTTATATGGTGGGGTAGCGGACATGAGAAATTCAATAGACGGTCTTTGTGGCATTGTTAAAAATGAACTTGGACGTGAAGTCAACCACAAAGATGTTTTCATCTTTTTAAATAAGAAGGGTACGCATATCAAGCTGCTCCTACAAGAGGCCGATGGATTTACCTTACTCTTCCGACGGTTGCACAAAGGTCGCTTTATAATGCCTGATATTGCTGAAGGAGAAGCTGCCATTCAAATGAGTGCTACTCAGTTGCTATCTATGCTTTCAGGTCTTCACTTACACAGATCAAAAAAAACAGCATAGTTATTCACATTTTTGGTTGTTAAAGGCAAGCTTGCGACATGTTTTTGATGTCGTTTTTGAAAATCAAAATCAGACCCCGGTTTATCCACGAAAAAACTTCGATAGTTGTGGAAAGATAGTCTTCACTAAGATGCTTATTGGTACTGCATTTGCGGCTTATCAATCATTGCATGAAAGCTGCTCAAAACTATAAGGCCTTATACAACAACTGCACAAAGGAAAGTGCTGAGAAAGATAGACTCATCGTTTTACTACAGCAACAACTGATGCAAGTTGCTGGTGAAAGACAATCGCTAACAGCTGTTCTGGAAGACCACCAAGTACAGTTGAAGAATCAGGAACAACAAATAAATGATCAACAACTTGTACTTGCACAACAGCAGCAAACCATCAATGGGCAAGCTGAAAAACTATTACTCCAACAAACAGTTATCCAGGAACAGCACTCGATGATCAATGCCCAGCAAAAGGAACTGGATAAAAATAAAAAAGATCTGCTCCGGTTGAACTACCTGCGCTACGAGATGGCAACCATAAAAAAATGGGTCTACGGCATCAAAAGTGAAAAGCGTCATCAACCTGCAGCTACCAGTAAAGCAAATGTTGGTGATCAACTGGTGCTGGGTATGGAAGTGGACAGCTGGGGCGTCTGCAACATCATTGACCGCCGCAAAGTGCCGGAGCACCTGCGCATTATAAAATCTACTACTCCTAAGAAAGCTGGTGGCAGGCATGATTTTCCCGCAGGACTGGAAGAAGAAATTACTGTCATTGATGCAGCTGACAAACCAGCAAATGCAAAATGTGTGGGCCATGTCGATCAACGGCAGTTGGCCTGCGATCCAATGCGCTGGTATATTAAAGTTAACCGCAGGCTGGTATACCTGGTACCAGCGGATGAAGATCAGCTTAATTACAAACACCTGATTGCATCACTGCCACCACATCCCATTGATAAGTGCAAAATGGACATCAGCATACTGGTACTGCTCACGATTGAAAAGTTTTTGTATCACATGCCGGTATGGCGACAGCAACAACGCTTAAAGCGATATGGGATAGATCTGCCTTACAGTACGCTTTGTTCGCTGGTCAATCGTGTCTGCGCGGTACTGGAACCTTTATGGCACCTCCTGTTAAAAGAATTAATATCCAGCGGACTTATAAACCTTGATGAAACCCGTTACCGCGTTTTGGACAACACCAAAAAGAAAGGTAAAAAATCCCATATCGGGTGGATGTGGGCATCCCTGAATCCGATACAGCGTATTGTTTGCTTCATGTATCAGAAGGGTCGTGGCAAAAAAGATATCTGCAGTGTACTGCAGGGATATAAGGGCTATTTAATGACCGATGCCTATAGTTCATACACAAAGTATGGGAGGCAGCCTGGTGTAACTCACCAGCACTGCATGGCGCACTCACGAAGGTACTTCGTGTACGCATTGCAGAATGATGCAGCAAAGGCCGGTTATGCGATAGATCATTTTTTTGGACCCTTGTATGCTATCGAAGAGGAATGCAAACTCTTGCAACTTGATTTTGATGCGATCACTGAAAAACGACAAACCGAATCATTGCCAATACTGCAAGCGTTCCGGCAATGGCTGGAAGCAACCCTACCGCTGACAATTCCAAAAACACCGATCTATAAAGCAATCAATTACGCATTGAATAATTATAACGGACTTGTGCAATACGTGAATGATGGAATGCTACCGGTCGACAATAATCAATTAGAAGGCCAAATCCGAGCCATAGCCCTGGGAAGAAACTCACATTTGTTCGCCGGCTCACACCGTGGCGGAGAACTGGCAGCTATAATTTACAGCTTTGTCGCCACCTGTAAACTTCAAAACATAGATCCATCCAAATGGCTTGATGACGTGCTCCGCAGGATCCCTGATCAGCCGGAAGACAAATTGATTGAACTGCTGCCGCAGTTCTGGAAACCCCTGATGAATCAAAAAGAAAAGAGCGCCTGAAATCATAACAGTGATGGATGAACGGCTTGTTCTGTTTTTATATCAATCACTTTTGCTTTTAGCTGTTCTGCTTTTTTACGTTCTCTTTTTTCCAGGGCGTTACTGATCGAAAGTTCAGCGCGTGCAAGTTCCTCATCACTCAGCATGGAAACAAACTCATGCAGGTCGATTTTATAAAACTGGCATATCCTCAAAGCCATTAGAAAGCTTAGTTCACGTTGATCACGTTCAACCTTAAGATATGTAGTATAGGACATCTGCAACGCTTGAGCCAATGCCTTTTGCTCTGGTTGATGAATACTGCGAAGTCGCGCCAATACTTGTCCAAGAGTAAGCTTTTGATTTGAAATGGATGAATACATATGCCTGGATGATTGTTGATCCTGTAAAGGTCAAACTTTTGAAACAAAACCATCAGCCCCAATATCCACAAAAGCCCCCCAACGGCGATACAAAATCTTTTTCAAATAACAATCGTGGTTCTGGTTAGAGGTTTAC
>NZ_DATHKG010000054.1:0-2965 GCF_035489435.1 Flavitalea sp. | reverse complement strand
AAAAATGCTTGGAGTTTCCAGGAATCTTGCATCCAGCGATCTTCCTTTTAACTTAAGAATGAACCTGCAATCTTACTTTGAAAAGTATTGGGTAACTGAAGCTTTCGAGTATGCGACTCCGGCCTCTGATTCCTATTATGTAACTGTAGAAAATGCGGATAACAAGCTAATTCTTAAAAGCGAATCAGGTAGATTTTATGTTTACAAAAAGATTGTCAAGATCAGCTGATGATCTGACAAGGCTAAAAAAAGGCAACATATTTAACGTGGTTTAAATTATGTTGCCTTTTTTTATTCTTGGAAACCCAATCAAACATTACAACTTTCTGATTTTTTCCTGAGCATTTATAAACTCACCGGTTACCTGTAAGAAATAAACACCGGATCTCAGGTTATTCAGATCAATCATTATTCTGTTTTCACCTTTTTTAAGGGTTGCTTCCTTACTCATAATTTTGCGACCGGCCACATCAATCAACTGCCATTTAATCTGCTGTTCATTTGGTGATAAGATCTGCAAGGTTGTTTGTTTGTCCGCTGGATTTGGGAAGATTGAAATACGGGTGATGAAGCTACCTGGTATATCAACGGCCACAATGTTTGAATAAGCAAACGAACCATCTATATCCGTTATCTTCAACCGGTAGTAAAGTTTGACGACACCAAGTCTGGAAGCTTCCGGATCAATAAAATTGTACTTATTTTTTTCTGAAGAATTACCTTTTGAAATAACGGATCCGATCGTTTCAAATATTAGATGATCTGTACTGCGTTCCACGTCGTAATGATCTGTATTTACTTCATTCTTTGCATCCCAGTTCAGATACGAAACTTCATTTTTATAATTTCCTTTGAACGTTATTGAATTTAGCGGAAGCGTAAGACTTGTTGCAGCAAAGTAAAAACTGGAAAAACTTGCAATATCGGCTTGCAGCATGTAACCCATCGTTCCATGCGCCTCTGAATAAACAGGATTAATAATCGATGATGTGGCAGAGATTGCATTCTGACAGGGATCGTTATTCTTATGAATCTTTATATCGGCAAGCGTGGTGACCTGGCTTAATGGATCAGCATCTAAGGCATCGTATTCAGCCTTGCTGATGTAGAGCCTGATTTTTACAGTACCGGATGGTTGAAATTGAGGTGTGATCGTTATGTTCCTGTCGGCATAGCTCGCGCCACTTTTTACTCTTACCGCTCCCGCATTATTGTAAAACGAAGAGGTAACGGTCCCAAGATTCTTGCCATTAGGATATATTTCCGCCATGATGTTTCCATCGGGACCTGTAATCGGAACCCAGTAATTATTATTTGAATTATCAATGTTTATTGTAGTACCGGTATTGCAGGAGTTTGCCGCACCACTGGTCACATCTATTAATGCAGGAATGGAGCTTTTACCCGCTACGTCAGCATAACCAAGGAAAGTATATTTCTGCAAACAACCTGCGCAAGCTGGTACAATTGGATTTGCGGCAGCCGGACCTGAATTTGATGTTCCTTTATCCATCACAACGAAAATATCTTTTCCGTCCGGAGAAAAAGCAACATCTCTGTATTTATTGATACTTCCGAAATAAGTTATTGTGTCGGCAGCTGTATTATTAGGAGCAGTTAAAGTGCCCGCAGCATTTAGTCTTAGCCTAACAAGCCTTCCCCATTTTAAAGAGGTAGCTACCAATGATTTACTCCAGCCTGGTATCAAGGTATTAGTATACAGACCCAAACCTGACCAACCTTCTGATGGCCATTGGGCATTTGCGCCGGCAGTATTATCCCACAATGTTTTAAGACTTCCAAAAGCTGTTGAGTTCGGATATGCTGAAAACAAGGGATCCTTATAAGTTGGTCCGATAGCAATCGCGTTATTCACTTCACTGATAATATCGGGACAGGAAGAAGGATTGGCAGGGGTCATACCAGGTGAAGCTCCTGCGGTAGTGCCATTTGCATTACCATCGGCTGCGTATCCAATTACTATCGGATGACCATAATTTTTACCACGTTCAATAACATTGATTTCATCATCGCTAAACGGGCCGTGAGAAGATCCATACAATTTATCTAAAACAGGGTCATAAGCAAACCCCTGATTATTACGGATTCCCATAGCCCAGATTGCGCTTTGAACGCCAAGTGTAGCATTATATGGATTTGTTGCATCCCCGGAACCTGTACTTGGAATCCAGTCACTTAATCCTCCATCTCCATCTGGTTCGAGATTAAACCTCAAAATTTTCCCTTCATAAGATCCATAGACCTGTGCATTTTGGGGGCGCATATGGTTACCAAATTGTCCTGCACCCATATCGCCTGAAGCATAAAACAGGTAATCGATTCCACCAACTGGCGCGATGATCATCCGTTGAGAATTGTGATCGCTACTGCCGGGTAAGGTATCACATAACGAAACCGGTGACTCTAATTTATTTGTTGAAGTGTTATAGCTAAATCTCACCAACCGGTTTGTGAATTTCGTGGAGGTTGATTGACTATATACATAAGATAGATAAACATAATTTTTAGGCGCGATTGGATCCAGAAATTTTGGATGAAGGGCAAGTCCGGCACAGCCACCTTGTGCGCCAGCACCATTACTAAACTGGCAATTGAAAGTGCGCTCCGATAGTTCTAAAAAAGTACTGTTTTGAGATATATCCAAAACTGTATCTTTCGCACCGCTTGCTGAATTAACTTTCAATACACGATAACCCTTGGATTCAGTAATCCATAGATTATTATCCGGTCCATAGGTTACTTCCCACGGATCATTTAACTGACTTGGCTGTGACAAGATCTGCTGATTAAAAACTTCATTCATTCTTCCGGCAGTTACCTTAACCATTGCGGATGGTGTTACAAGGATTTTAAAATTCCCAGTAGAAGTCATTTGGCCTGTTCCGGCAGAGTATACTCTGCAATAATAAGTATTCCCCGGAACCAGTCCGGAAGCATAAATTGT
>NZ_DATHKG010000053.1:0-6258 GCF_035489435.1 Flavitalea sp. | reverse complement strand
ACAGGTTGCAAGCATGGCATTTGATGTTTTTACCGGAGATCTGTGCCGCTCATTACTTATCGGAGGTTCACTGGTATTGGTACAGGATGACCTTCGTTTTGATACCGATCATCTTATACAGAAAATAGCGGAAAAGGAGATCAATTTTTTTGAATCAACCCCAACGCTGATTATAGCAATGGTAAAGCAGATGGTGAAATCGGGAATCAGGCCGCCCAAACTTGAACTTCTGGTGATGGGCTCAGATGCGTTGAATGTAAAGGATTATTTGTGGGTCAAGTCGCAAATGCCAGCAGGCTGTAGGGTAATCAACAGTTATGGTACTACCGAAACAACCATTGATTCCTGCTTTTTTGAAGGAGAGTTGCCTGCGGAATATGTTTCCGCGGTTATGCCTATCGGAAAGCCGATGACCAATACCAGGTGTTACATACTCAACCAGGCTTTTGAACAGGTGGGTATTGGTATTACCGGAGAACTTTTTATTGGTGGAAGCGGGGTTGCCCGCGGTTATATCAACGATGCTACACAGTCTGATGCTCGTTTTATACCAAGTCCGTTTAATAAAGGTGAGCGCTTATATAAAACAGGAGACCTTGCTTACTGGATGAAAGACGGTAATATTCAATTCGCCGGCCGCTCAGATTTCCAGGCAAAGGTTAGGGGATACCGTATCGAACTGGGAGAAGTGCAGGGAGCTATGGAAAATTGCCCGGGCGTTGAAAAAGCATTGGTAATGACAATAGGCAAACCCGGCACAAATGCACTGATAGGTTATTATGTTGGAGGAAATAACATGGAAAAGGAAGAGTTGGTTGCAGCTTTGGCAAAATTGATCCCGCAATATATGATTCCTGCTCATTTTGTAAAACTGGATGAATTTCCGTTAAATAAAAATGGGAAGATCGACAGGAAAGCACTTCCAAAACCGCTTATCGCTTACCAGGATTATGAGTTTGTGGCTGAGATAAGAGCCTATCTGAAAAACCGTCTGCCGGATTATATGATCCCGTCTAAAATTATAATCATGCCTGAGTTTCCGCTTACTACCAGCGGAAAGATTGATAGGAAGAACCTCCCTTCACCTAATGATATTGCATCAGAGCAATCTGGTAATTATGTAGCACCGGGAAATGAAATAGAAAAGGAAATGACTACTATCTGGCAGGAATTATTATTGGTAGACAGGATAGGAATAAAGGATAATTTTTTCGACCTCGGCGGTCACAGCCTCATCGCCACAAAGCTTGCATCAAGGATTTACAAACTCTATCTCATTAAAATGCCATTGAAGATACTTTTCAATAATCCAACGATTGAAAGCTTTTCAAAGGAGTTTGAAAAATTACTTGAACAACGGCAGGTTGGGTCGCATGATAATGCTGCTTCCAGGGTTCAGATAACGAAAATTCCCACGCAGGATCTTTATATGCTTTCTCATGCACAGCGCAGGTTATGGGTGTTGCATCAACTGGAACAAAATGCTTCGGTATACAATATGCCGGCTGCATTCAGACTCAGCGGTCATGTTGATATAAATATCCTGCAACGGTCATTTAATAACATAGTCGACCGCTATGAAATTCTCCGTACTGTTTTTATAACCAGGGATGGAGAACCATTGCAAAAAGTGATGCAAAGAAGTGAACTTGATTTCAGGATTAAGGAAACCGATCTTTCTGCAATGCCCGATGGAGCCAGCAAAGTACAAACAATGATTAGTGAAGAAGCCGGGTATATCTTCAACCTGGGTAAAGAGTCATTAATACGCTGCATGCTTATCAGGTTATCAGCCGGTAATTATGTTTTCCTTTTCAATATGCATCATATTATCAGCGATGGCTGGTCGGTGAAAATCCTGGTTAAAGAAATGATGTTATTGTACAGGTGTTTTGAAAAAGACCTACCCAATCCGCTTAAGCCACTTCATCTGCAATACCGGGATTATGCATACTGGCAGGCAACACAGCTGAACTCACCGGTTTTTGCTGTTCATAAATCCTACTGGGAAAAAAAGTTAGGCGGAAAGATACCACTGCTGGATATCCCTTCGGATTTTAAACGCCCGGTTACAAGATCTTCAAAAGGAGATACTGCCAGTTATAGCTTCCCGGCAATATTTTCAGACAAAATAAAAAAACTGTCGAAGCAGGAAGGTATGACTGTTTTTATGGTTCTTGTAGCCGGTTTAAAATCACTACTCTACAGGTATTCAAATCAGGAAGACATCATTTTGGGAATGCCCATTGCAGGAAGGTTGCATGCAGAACTGGAAGACCAGATGGGCATGTATGTAAATACGCTTGTACTGCGCTCTTCCATTAATGGTTCTATGAATATGGGGGAAGTGTTGCAGGAAGTTAAAGCCGTTATGCTCGGCGCTTTTGAACACCAGCAATACCCTTTTGATGAATTGGTTGATTCACTCGGACTTGACCGGAATATGGGACGTTCGCCTTTGTTTGATATAATGGTAGATATGGTTTCTGTTGATAACAACGAAACTGTGTTGCCGTTTAACCTCCCTTTCGAAATCCAATCATTAGGAACGCCGCATCATACGAGTAAATTCGACATCAGGTTTACATTCTTCAATAAACCGGGATGTATTGAGATCGCTTCTGAATTCAGTACTGACCTTTTTACTAAGGAAAGGATAGAGGTTTTATACAAACATCTGGAAAATTTTGTGCTGGCCGCAGCCGAGAACCTGTCTGCAAAAATTGACAGCATCGTTTATATCAGTGATGCTGAACAGCAAAACCTGCTCAGCAATTTTGTTCCTGGAAGGAAACAGGAATTTTCCGAAAATACAATCACCGAACTTTTTAGTAAAACTGCGTTGAAACATCGGGAAGCAACTGCAGTTATGGATGCATACACTTCTTTATCTTATAGCGAACTGGATGCTATGTCGGACACAATTGCCGCTAACCTCGTGTTGGGGTATAAGGTGGTAAAAGGGCACCATATCGTCCTGTGCTGCAAGCGTTCTGTAAAAATGATCGCCGCAATGATCGGGATCATGAAAGCAGGTGCAGTGTATATTCCTGTGGACCCGGGTATTTCTTCAACGCGGTTGGCCTATTTGATAAATGATTCCGCTGCCGATAGTATTTTACTTGGTGAGCCTGGCGTAAATATCAATGCTGAAACTATTCAAAAAGTTGAACTTGAATCGCTTTTTATTAAGCAAGCGCAAACAGCAGAGATAGATATGAAATGTCCGTGTCTTGAAGACGTAGCATACATGATCTATACTTCCGGTTCTACCGGCAATCCCAAATGTGTATTGATCAGCCATCGGTCTCTTAGCCATTATGTGCAGCAATTCATCACACAGTTCGGAATAAAAGCCACCGACAGAATGATACAGAGTGCGTCCGTTGCATTTAATAAAGCCATTGAAGAGATATACCCGGTACTGTTAACCGGCGGAATGCTTTTCGTTAGTGAAAAAGGAATTGCTGCGGCAGATGATCTGCTGGATGAAATTATCAGTCAACGCATCAGTATTGTTTCCACAGTGCCATCAATTGTACAGTATTTTAATGAAAGGGCCACAGACTTTGAAACCGTGCACCTGCTGATAAGCGGTGGAGATGTATTAAAAAGAAACCAGTTTAATAAATTCAGAAAGGAGCTGGATCTGTATAACACATACGGACCCACAGAAACTACTGGTTGTGCATCTTATTATAAGACAGACAGAAACCACCCCACTGATCATTTAACAGCCCCGATAGGCAGGCCGGTAGCGAATGCCCGGATATACATTCTTAATAAGGCACTGCAACTTCAGCCGGCTGGCGTACGCGGTGAGATGTATATTGGCGGCATGGGAATTGCCAATGGTTATTGGCATCTTGACAAGTTAACAAAAGAACATTTCATAAAAGATCCATATTGCCCGGGTGCATTAATATATAAAACCGGAGATTTTGCTTCCTGGTTGCCCGATGGTAATATTAATTTTGAGGGAAGGATGGATTTGCAGGTTAAAATAAGAGGAATCCGTGTAGACCCTGGTGAGATAGAAAATTCATTGCTTCAATATACGGGTATTGATAATGCAGTGGTTAATGCAGAAGAAATTGAAGGTGAGTATATTCTGACCGCATATCTCGTTTGCGGAAAACAGTTCAAAGAATCAGGGCTTATGGCATATCTAGAAGCAGGACTTCCTTCGTATATGTTACCCCGATATTTTGTTGAGATTGAAGAGATGCCGCTTACCACTAATGGAAAAGTGGATTACAAAAAACTAAGTGAATACAACAAGAACCATAAAAGAAAAGCAGGTGATGAAATTATTAAACCACGTAATAAAGAGGAAAAAGAGATGCTTGATATCTGGAAGGAAGTACTAAGTAATCAAAAGATAGGTGTTACAGATAATTTCTTCCATCGGGGCGGGCATAGTTTAAAAGGGCTCCAGCTTATCAGCAAATTAAACAGCAAAACAGGCAGCAACCTGAGGCTACAGGACCTGTTTAATTATCCAACCGTAGAAAAACTGATATTGCGTTTACATGATCAGCAAAAAGAAGCCGGTCTCCTGATCAGTTTCGGTAAGACCTCGTTAAGAAAACAAAATATATTCCTTATCCCGCCGGTGCTTGGTTCGGCTTCTGTGTTCAGTCCGTTGGCCGAAATACTGGAAGATAAATTTAATGTATATGGCTTCCAGTATTCGGGTTTTGGGAAAGATGAGCATATGGATGAATCCATTGAAGCAATAGCCGAAAGGTTCTGTATAATGACAAAGAAGATGGGCAAACATAGAAAGATGATCCTGGCAGGTTATTCAATGGGGGCAATGGTTGCGTTTGAAATTGCAAAGAAGCTTGAAAAAGAACATATCACTGTTTCGCTTTACCTGATAGACAGGGAAGCAACGGGGAATGACCCGCTTGATCCCGGAAACCTATCCGAAAAAATTGACATGGAAGCTGTGAGCAGCGAAATTGACAGCGACCTGCTTAACGACCCGGAGATTATGGGAGCCTATACCAGGATGTATCAGAATAATTTAAAATTGCTGGCGAATTACAATCTGGATGGATTGGTTGATGCCGATATCTCGGTTTTCGAATCAGCAGGCAATAAGACCAGGACGCAAATGAAAAACTGGAAAAAAATGGGGAAAAGTGATTTTTATTTTTATGAACTAACAAGAGGGCACTATGAAGTGTTTAATGGCGATAATCTCGGAATTATCAAGTCGGCACTTGAAAGAGAGGGTACATCATTGTTATAAAAGATTGCTTGTTAATTACCGGAGAACTGGTTTTCTGCGGCATAATGATTTTGTGTGTATATTGCCACATCCTTTACATCAGTACCTAAAAAGTGTTAATAAAGCGGGGATTCTAACCCCACGGAATTTAACGTTAGATCTTATAAAATGCTAACAGTTTTTTATTCGGATATAAATACTGCTTTTCAGGTAAATTCGTACGAGTCTGGCCTGGCTATGATGCCCGAGGTTATTAAAAACAGGATCGAAAAATTTTACCATCAGGATGACCGTAAACTAAGCTTGCTGGGCAAATTGCTGTTGTGCAAACAATTGCATTATCATGGACTTGCGGAAAAGTTGCCACTGCAACTCCTGCACGAAGATGAGTATGGCAGGCCGTATTTTCATTCGGAGTTTGATTTTAATATTTCTCACTCAGGAAAATATGCAATTTGTACTGCATCTAAAAATTGCCGGGTGGGAACGGATATTGAAGAAGTCCGGAAAATTAATTTTTCTGATTTTACTGATTTTTTCAGCAATAATGAATGGAATTTAATTCACAATGCCAATGATCCGCTAACTAGTTTTTATAAATTGTGGTCAAGAAAAGAAGCGTTGGTAAAAGCGGATGGAACCGGCATCCGTATTTTACATGAAATTGAAGCTATTGATGATACAGTGAGTATTGGAAACAGGGAGTTTGCCATCAAAGCTTTACAGGTTGATGATCAATACCAGGCCAGTATTGCATACACTGGCTCTGTACAAAAAATACTGGTGGAAAAGATATCCTTTAATTTTCGGGGAGTATCAGGCAATTACAACGCATATGTTAATATTTCAGAATTTTAAAAAGGCATACAACCGTGAAACAGTGATCGGGATCGAGAACCTGTTTCTTGATTCGGGGGTATATTGGATAAAGGGGGAAAATGGAACAGGGAAGAGCACTTTACTGAAAAGCATTGCAGGGCTTATTCCATTTGAAGGCCAGATAAGCTTGGCAGGGGTGA
>NZ_DATHKG010000052.1:0-20882 GCF_035489435.1 Flavitalea sp. | reverse complement strand
CAGGAATGGACAGCGCTATTATGCGTGTAGACAGAAAAACAGCAGGAGTTGAAAAAGGGTTATCTGTCAGCGACAGTTCATTGCCCAGGTTTAGTAAGGATGGAAAAAAATTATATTTTGGCTTATCCAGAATACGCCAACCAAAGGATACAACTATACCTGAATTCGAAACCGCCCGGCTGGATGTCTGGCACTATAACGATGATTATCTTCAGCCACAGCAGTTAAAACAATTAAGGATCGAAATGGGCCGTTCATACCAGGCAGTGCTTGTTGGTGATCAACAGAAAGTTGTTCAACTGGGCGGGCCTGATGCTGAAAATGTTTTCCTCGTGGATGAAGGGAATGCCGATTATGTTATTGCCACTTCTTCAAAAGGTAACCGTATCGAATCACAGTGGCAGGGTTATGCCAAACAAACTGCGTATGTTATATCAATTACCGACGGAGCGCGCAAAATGATAAAAGAAAAACACCGTGGGTTATTTACCGTTTCACCCCAAGGCAGATATGTTACCTGGTACGATGGCGCTGCAAAACATTATTTCGCATACAATGTAAAAACAGGTGTGACTAAGAATATTTCAAAAAAAGTAAACAGCCCTTTATTTGATGATGAAGATGACCATCCTGATGAACCACCATCCTTCGGAACTATTGGTTGGATAGAAAATGATTTGGCTTTACTTGTAAATGATCGCTATGATATATGGCAACTTGATCCCGATGATGCAAAGGCTCCGATCAATGTAACAGCCGGATTTGGCAAGAAAAACAGGATTGTTCTCAAATACGTCAGGCTCGATAGAGAGCAGCGTTTTATCAAGGCAGATGCACCTTTATTATTAGATGCTTTTAACCGGAATAACAAGTACAGCGGATTTTATACAAAAACACTGGGTAAGAATGGTGAGCCGAACCTGATGAATATCGGTGCTTATAGTTACGTCATGCCAATCAAAGCAAAACAGGCGGAAGTTTACCTGGTAGGGAGAATGACGCCGCAGGAGTCACCTAACGTCTATACAACTACGGATCTTAAATCGTTTACTAAACTCAGTGATATAAACCAGCAACAAAAAAACTATAACTGGCTCACGGCTGAGTTGATTAGATGGAAGATGTTTGACGGGAAGGAATCCGAAGGGCTTATTTACAAACCTGAAAATTTTGATCCGAAGAAAAAGTATCCGGTCATATTTTATTTCTACGAACAGGATGCCGATGGTTTATACAATTATCGGGCACCTGCACCAAGTGCGTCTACTATCAATATCCCATACTTTGTTAGTAATGGATATATTGTAATGGATCCAAACATTCATTATAAAGATGGTGAGCCCGGTGAAAGTGCATACAATTCCGTTGTGTCTGCAGCGAAACAAATGTCGAAATTTCCCTGGGTTGATTCAACCAAAATGGCTATTCAGGGCCAGAGCTGGGGAGGTTACCAGGTGGCTTATCTTGTGACCCGTACCAAAATGTTTGCGGCTGCCGGCGCAGGTGCTCCTGTCGCAAATATGACAAGTGCCTATGGTGGTATTCGCTGGGGCACTGGCATGAACCGCCAGTTTCAGTACGAACGTACCCAGACAAGAATCGGGGCGACCTTATGGCAACGCCCGGATCTTTACATAAAAAATTCGCCACTGTTTAAAGTGGATAAAATCACAACTCCTTTGATGATTATGCATAACGATGCTGATGGTTCAGTTCCATGGTACCAGGGCATTGAATTGTTTACTGCTATGAGGAGGCTTAATAAAAAAGTCTGGATGTTGCAGTATAATGGTGAAGATCATAACCTGGTAGAAAGAAGAAATCGCAAGGATCTTAGCATCCGCCTTGGTCAGTTTTTTGATCATTATCTGAAAGGAGCACCGGCAGCAAAATGGATCAGTGAAGGCGTACCTGCCATAGCAAAAGGAGTTGATTATGGCACTGAGGTTCCTGCAGAGGAAAAGAAAGCGTTTTAAGTAAGCCAGGGCTAAAATGATGATAAATTAGGGTATTCAAAAAACTGATGTTCAACTTAATTTCAATAACAAAGTCTTTTTTCGGGTTGACGCCAAAACCACTGCACAATGTAGCGATCTGTTGCATTGCCAAAAATGAAGATCATTATTTCATTGAATGGATAGAGCATCATTTACAAATTGGAGTAAGTTGTTTTTATATTTATGACAACGAATCAACAATTCCAATTGCAAACACTTTAAGTACTTACGTACAAAAGGGAATAGTAAAAGTTCAGTATTTTCCTGGTAGTAAAATGCAAATGATGGCCCATAAACATTGCCTGGCTAACTTTGGACGGGAATGTCAATGGATAGCCTTTATTGATGTCGATGAGTTTATTGTTCCTAAAATGCAAACTGGCAATCTCGTTGAGTTTTTAAATTCCTATAAAAGGTTTGGTGGGCTTGGAATACATTGGCGTGTGTTTGGTTCAAACGGACATTTGGAAAGACCTAAAGGTTCGCAAATTGAAAGTTATACCAAAAGATCACTCTTAACGGAGGGAATGAATCGCCATATTAAAAGTATAGTTCAACCAAAACACGTAAAAAGTGTTCCTAAAGACCCACATCATTTTAAGTACAAATTTGGGAAATTCTGCGTAAATGAGAATTTCCAACGCATAAATGGTGCTATGGCCGGGCATACATCAAACAAAATACAACTGAATCATTATTTTGCACGCTCCCTGGAGGAATTCAGGTTAAAGGTTGCAAGAGGCAGGGCAGACAGCGACATGCGGAGGACAATAGAAGAATTTGAAATGTTCAACGCGTTTGCTAATGAGATTACGGATGAAAATATAATTGAGCTAAAATTAATAATTAGCCAACAATCTGAAAACTCATCCGCAACCACCTAAGGTGAAAAATTTCTTTAAGCAGCATTTAAAGAAATATAACGTACCAGGGTTCGTTTTGCAATTGGTAACAATGTTTCATCTATTGGAAAACTAAGGGGTGTTTCAATAGAGTAAACCGCAGGGTGCGGGAGATTTTTGTTTTGACGCATGAGCTCCGCCTTGATGTTTTCGTAGCTGTTGACAATATTTCGCTGCCACTGATCCACAAATTCCGTTTTGATAGCGCGATATTTTTCATCATGTTTTTCGAAGATGCTGAGCCGGTATTTGTACACCCGGGTTTCGCGGGCACTGCCATCGCTTAAAAAAAAGTACCCTTCATGAATTTTGATCGGCAATATACCAACCGGGAAAACGGTTAATTTATCTTCTACAAACTCGTATATCTCGGTCCCATTGCTGATGGCCAGTTTCATCTTATCACTTGCATAATGAATGATGTCTTCGAGCTCTTTCATCAGGTCATCATCTTCAATCATTTGCTCATACAACAACTGTAATTTCTCCATCTGAATGCCGGTCAGCTTTTTGGGAAACTGCTCCTGCAGATATTTCTTGTTTTCCCGAAAGGCCACCAGGTTATTATAATGAAAAATGATATCGGAAAGTTGCGGGTAAAGTTTATTTTCATTGAAGTGATTGCTGATTTCCTGCAAATAAGCGAGGAGTGTGTACTTTTTCAGTTCAAAGTCTATGTAACCATCGGCAAACCAGGTTTCGGAGAGTGTTTTCATGGTGTATAATTGTTTAGGTTAGTAGTACAGCCAGCAGTCGGAAATCCCTATTTCTGAATTTACAAAAAAATATTTTCAATATGAAAATTAGTTTCCCGGTTTTTTTCACTTGTTTCATTTGTATTTTATTGTGTTCGTGCACTTATAAAGTCTATGTCGTAAGACATGCTGAAAAATCAACTACTCCTGCCGATAATCCGATTTTATCAGCTCCAGGTACAGAAAGGGCACTCAGCCTCCGCGAAACATTGAAAAATAAAAAAATTAAGAAAATATATTCAACCAATACGACCAGGACACAAAACACCGCTGCTCCACTGGCAGAGGTACTGCACATTAAGACCGAAATCTACCCAGCCAGGCCAGACAGCAATTTTATCAAAACACTAAAAAGTAATGCCACCAACCAGCTGGTGGTGGCACATAGCAACACAATTGATGATGTTGTGAATATGCTGGTCGGCAGTAAAGTTATCATGGATGACCTTCCTGATGCAGCCTACGACAATCTCTACGTTATCAAATTGCCTAAATCAGGCAAGGGAAATGGTCGTCTTGTCAGCCAGAAGTATGGCAAGAAAAGCCAGTCGCTTAATACGACAGCAACACCCACCATGTCTCAAAACTAAAAATCAGACACAAAATCAAAGCACAAAGTCAAAACTGAATCAAACCAACAAATAATTTCAAGTAATTAACGGAAAACATTTTTACTCAAAGTCATTGTTAAATCTAGTAGCAGAAGATTGACGTTTTTTCAAATAGTCAAATAATTCAATTCGCCAGAAGGCGTGACAGCAACATATTTACGGTCTTTCCGAATAAACTTTACCAGACAGCAATGCTGTTAATTAAAATCTAATAAGTTAAATAGCTACTACTGTTTTAATATTTAATGGTAGGTTAGAGTTGTAATTTTTTTCAGAATGATAATAAGTAGATTTCAAATATTTCTATTTCTCTTCCTGATTTTTATTACACCTTTTTTTGTTCAAAAGGCTGTTTGGATTATGAACTCCAACAAGACCAACGGCAGGATGTGGTTTAAAGGATATGCGATGGAGTTACAGAGTATTAGTTCACATGCTGTGATAATTTTCAAATCAGGCAAAGATTCTATCATTTTTAATGGTAGGTTAGAACCTGACTTGAAAGAGGGTAGTATTGTTCCTGTGAGATTTCAAGTTACAAATCCAAAAGATGCCAGAATTGACAGTTTCATGAGCCTATGGGGAGATACAATTGTATTTGCTCTTCACCCTTTTTTGGCTCTACTTGTAATTTTGTTGACCACGTTGTTCATTGAGCCTATCATTCCCAGGGAATTACGATTTTCTATTCCCAAACCTTTTTTGAGGCTTTTCGGTCGCTAAACATATGGGATTCCCGGGTGAGTTCTGCATTGCTTTTTCAAATGCTGGTTCGATTAAAGAACCAGCTAAATTGAAAAAAGATTAATACTCTCTTTGCGGATTAAAATTCTCAAGCTCTTTCGCCACTGCATTTAAGAAAGTAGCCCCGAGTGAACCATCAATAATGCGGTGATCATATGACATTGACAGGTACATCATATGACGGATAGCAATCGAATCCCCCTGGGCTGTTTCTATTACAACAGGTCTCTTTTTTATTGCACCAACCGCGAGTATAGCCACCTGGGGTTGGTTAATGATAGGAGTGCCCATCAGGCTTCCGAAAGTTCCGACGTTCGTAAAAGTGAAAGTCCCTCCGGCAGTATCATCTGGTCTCAGTTTGCCGGTCCGGGCGTTATTAGCAAGATTGTTCACCTGTTTGCTAAGTCCAACCAGGTTCAACTGATCAGCATTTTTTATAACCGGTACAATCAGGTTGCCGTTTTGCAGCGCTGTTGCCATACCAATATTGATATCTTTTTTAACGATGATCTGATCACCGTCTACACTGCTGTTAAGCCACGGATATTTTTTTATGCATCTCACGATTGCTTCAATAAAAAGAGGAGTGAACGTTATCTTGTCACCTTCTCTTTTTTCGAAATCTTTTTTTATCCTTTCTCTCCATTGTACAAGGTTTGTAACGTCAGCTTCTGTAAAGCTCGTGACATGGGCGCTTATGCGTTTGCTATCCACCATGTGTTTCGAGATGAGTTTTCTCATGCGGTCCATCTCGATGATCTCAGTGTTACCTGAGTAAATGGCAGGCGATTGCAGGTTTGATTCGGCAACTCCGCGTTCAGTAGAAAGTTCCGCCCTTTGGATGGTTTCATTGCGCCGTAATTCTGCACCCAATCCTGCACCGCCCTGCAAATCATTACGATTACCAACTGATGATAATTGAGATCCTGAACGGCGGTTATCTACAAAGGATAAGATATCTTTTTTTGTTACCCTTCCTTCATTACCTGTGCCCGGTATTTTTTCAAGCTCGGTCATACTGATCCCTTCGCTTGATGCGATATTCAACACCAGCGGCGAATAAAAACGATTCCCCGGAACCGGTGCATCCTTTCGTTGATGATCAGGGATTTTTTGCCAGTTTGATCCTGATGAAGCAGCGCCATAAGTGGCAATTTCAGGTTGATGCGATCCATTGCCTGTATCAATGCCTGTTGTCTGAGCAGCTGCACCGGCATTGCCATTGTCGCCGCCTCCATTATACTGCCCGGTATCTTCCGTGGTAGTCCTGATCTTTGCAATCACAGCACCGACGGGAACCACATCGTTCACCTGGAAAAGAATTTCTTCCAGCACACCTTCAGCAATAGAAGGTACTTCACTGTCAACTTTATCTGTTGCAATCTCAAGTACCGTTTCGTCGGCGCTTATATGTTCGCCTGGTTGTTTGTGCCACTTAAGTATAGTTGCTTCCGTGATACTTTCCCCCAGCTTAGGCATTACTAATTCAACTATGGCCATATTAAACCGTTATTTAAGTTCTGATTTATAATCCCTTCACTAACCCCGACATCTGTTCAAAGGTAATTATTTCCACATAATACCTTGAGCCTGTTAAAATAGCCCCTGATATAGTCTTTCGTAACCGGTTTATAAGATCCAGGTAGTGCTTTTTTATGAGTTGCCCCTGAAGATCCTGGTAGGGCTGTTTCTATGAGGTGCTTTGAAAGATCCAGGTAGTGCTTTTTCTATGAGTTGTCCTGCTATGCCCTCGATCAATTTTCTTCAAGTATCAGTTTACGCAGAAGATTAAGGGCATAGTTTGCAGTTAGTTCAATGTTCCGCTGACGATTGAACCGGAAATGAAACTTCTGTGTTTGTATTTTTTCCCTGGTTCCGGCTGCGGCCCAAACGGTTCCTACCGGTTTCTCTTCACTGCCACCATCGGGACCCATGATTCCGGAAACTGCTACTGCATAATCGGTTTCGAGTTCAAGTAAAGCACCTTGAACCATTTGTTTAACAGTTTCTTCACTCACCGCACCTTCAGTAATTAAGGTTTGATGATTCACTTTTAAAACCTTTTCCTTCACTTCGTTATCATAACTGACTATTCCACCTTTATAAAATAGTGAAGCTCCCGGATCTGCGGTCAGGAGGTGAGCAATATACCCACCAGTGCAACTTTCTGCAGTTGCCAGGGTTTTATTTTTTTCCTTTAAAAGTGCCGCAACCACCTGCTGAAGATTCTGATCCTTGTCTATAACAAGCCATTCATTCACCAATGTTCTTAGTTTCTCAAATTGCTGATCCAATTCATCACTCAGCTGAACTTTGTTTTCGCTGGTACCGGTCAAGCGTAACCGAACCATGCCATAGTTTGGTAAATATGCCAGTTTGATAGATGTTGGTAACCCCGATTCCCAGTCCTGGATATGTTCCGCCAGCACCGATTCGCCAACTCCTGCCGTTAGCAGCGTCCGATGAAGAATGTAGGGTGTCTTAAAATAACCTGCTAGCCCGGGTAGTACCTGGTCAGTCATCATTCCCTGCATTTCATGCGGAACACCGGGCATGGATACATAAATCTTTCCTTCCTTTTCAAACCACATTCCCGGTGCTGTACCGCGTTTGTTCTGAATGACCGTGCAGGTATCGGGTACCTCAGCCTGTTTAAGATTTCTTTCGAGTATTGGACGATTAGATAATTTTGAAAAAATTGTCTTTACATTTTGCAAAGCTTCCTCATCAATTATCATCTTCCCGTTGAAGAACTCGCATAATACCGGCTTTGTTATGTCATCAGCTGTGGGACCTAATCCACCAGTTATTAGAATTATCTGTGCATCCCTGCTTTCTTCTTCCAGCGCTTTCACAATATCTGACTTATTATCTCCAACGGCTACCCTACGTTTTAGCCAGATACCATTACTATTCAGTTCGCGTGCCATCCAGGCAGAATTTGTGTCAACCACTTGTCCGATGAGTAGTTCATCACCTATCGTAATTATTGATGCGAAAATCATAATCTGATTAAAGGAGTTTAATTTCGGGTGTAAAGTAATAATGACTGAAGTATGAAAAAAGTTTGTTTACTGTTCACCTTTTCCGTTAACTGCATACTCCTGTTGGCACAAACGGTAGGCGACAAACTTGCAAAGGCCGTTTCCGAATTAGAAAAAGATCCCCAGATGGAAGCAGCTTTGGTCAGCTTATATGTTATGGATGCTGACAATGGGAGCTTGGTATATGAGAAAAACAGTCGTTATGGAATGGCACCTGCAAGTACACAAAAGCTTTTTACCGCTGCTGCTATTCTTGAATTGCTTGGTGAGAAATTCAGATATAAAACAGCTATCAACTTATATGAGTACGCGAACGATCCTCTTAAATCGGGGATGATAGAGATCCGCGGCTCAGGCGACCCTTCGTTGGGAAGCTGGCGATACGCCGGGACAAAAAAGGAGGCTCTGCTGAAAGATTGGTCGAAAGCATTGGTTAAAGCCGGGTCGGGGCTAAAGTTGACAAGTATTTATCTGTATGATCTCCCGCCTGGTAATATGCAAACCATTCCCGATGGATATATCTGGCAGGATATGGGAAATTATTATGGTGCAGGAACATCTTTGCTAAACTGGAACGAAAATCAATATGATATCGTTTTCAGATCCGGCGCAACGGGTACACCGGCAACGATAATTGGCCTTGATACTATGCAGAAACAACTGAAATACCGGTTTTCAGTGTTTGCCGGTGCAGCCGGCAGTGGTGACAACACTTATATTTATGCAGCGCCATTTGCAAGAGAAGCCGTAGTAAATGGAACGATTCCACCAAATCAACGCAGTTTTACCATTTCAGGTTCAATGCCGGATGCCGGATATACACTCGCCCTTAGTTTACAAGATCAGGTAGCCCTTTCAGGTGGCATCATAGATCCTAAGATTCAGATTCATAGTTCAAGAGGACCTGTTAATTTAGAAAGTGCTGATCCGGTTACCAGCCCCACGATATCTTCATCACTTATTACATCTATTTCGCACAGTTCTCCAATACTTGACAGCCTCGTGTTCTGGTTCCTGAGAAAAAGCATTAACCTTTATGGTGAAGCTTTTGTTAAGACAATAGCTTATGAAAGAAAAGATGGTTACAGACTTGATAAAGGGCTTGATCACATAACAAATTTCTGGACTGAAAATGGAATACGGAAGTCTGAAATTTCTTTACTTGATGGAAGCGGACTTTCACCACAGAACCGTGTTACAACGCGGGCCCTATGCCAGGTACTTAAATACAGCGCTGGCAGGAGCTGGTTCCCCGCTTTCCAGGACGCAATTCCCACATATAACGGCATGAAAATGAAAAGTGGTTCCATCAACGGTGCCCGGGCCTTTGCAGGCTACCACAAATCAGCCAAAGGGAAAAAATACATATTTGCTATGGTCGTGAACAATTACAACGGTAATGCGGGCGAGGTAGTCAAAAAAATGTATGACGTACTTGATTTATTAAAATAATCGTTTATTTATTTATCAAACCATCTACACTGATTTTGCCAGGTCCAAGCAATAGAAGAACAATAAATCCTGCCAGGAACATCGCACCATGTTCCCCATCTCCGAAAATCTGGTAATTATGGGCGATGGAAACAACAACACACATAGCTATAATCAAGGGTATAACCACAAGCCTGGTGAACAAACCGAAGATCAGGAAAATTGAACAGAAAAATTCAGCGAAAATATCAAGGGCAAGGGACATTGTTGATCCCATTCCAAGAAAGTTGATAAAACCGGATTTCATATGTGCAAACTTAACCAGCTTATCATATCCATGTGGTAGCATCATAACGCCAAAACTTACCCTTAACAACAACATGGCAATATTAAAAGCACCCTGGGAATAACTTATTGAAAGTAGTTTCTTCATTGAAGCAGTTTTTTGTCAAAAATAATATCTTCGATCAAAAGAACGTCATATTTGAATAAGAGTTGCGGATGAAGACCAAAATACATCGGTCCCGGGTGTTAATCAGCTCCATGACAACTCATGGAAAACCCTTTAAACAGGGCGCTTTATCAGAACGAATTGTTAATTAGCACACTTATCCACAGCTGTTTGGAACGATGTTTGGTAGAGGATAAAATATTTAGAAACTTTACCGCGTTTAATTCTTACCCGGGATGATCGGAAAGAGACGCCCATAAAAATCTTTTTACATAAGGGGAATGTTTAAAGGGCGCTCAGCCGCGTGTCCTGCACTTTACGGTATCCTGCTTACCTGCCGGAATATAAGGCGGGCAGACCATGGAAAAAATAATAATGAACAGATGAAAAAAACTACAGTTCTAATATTTCTGATCGGTCTTCATGTGATTTCGTTTGCCCAGCAAACAAAATTCATTAACGACCCTCAAAAAGATCTTAAGCAGGCTAAGGATTATTATCAGAAGGAGCAGTTCAGTTTAGCTTATCCGATTTTGAAGGATCTACAACTCCGGCAAAGGGACGCGGAAAAAACAAGCCAGGCGCTCGATTACCAGGAAGTGAAATATTATACCACGGCCTGTGCCCTTCGTCAGAACGAAGAAGCAGCTGTGCAGCAGGCTAAAGATTTTATAGACCTGGAAGATAATTCAGCAAGGGTTCAGATGATGAGTTTCAATCTTGCCGAATATTATTATCGCAAACAGGATTATGCAACAGCTACGAACCTGTACGAAAAAGTGAGTCTTGATAATCTCACAAATGAAGAAATCGCCGGCATGAAATTTCATCTAGGTTATGCTTATTTCACTGCTAAAGAGTATGAAAAGGCCAGGCCTTTGTTTGATGCGATCAGGCAGCTACCAAAAGACAAAAACTATATCGACGCCAATTATTACTACGGCTTCATTTCCTTTAATGAAAGAAAATATAACGAGGCACTTACAGCATTCAGGGTGGTTGAAAATGATAAGGACTACAGCAATGTGGTGCCTTATTATATTGCCAATATACTGTACACCCAGGGTCAGAAAGATAAAGCACTTACTTATGTTGAGCAAAAAATGAAGGGTGGTGGGCAGTACTACGATACTGAATTGCGGCATTTGGTGGGGCATGCCTATTTTGAAAAAGGGCAGTTTGACAAGGCTCTCCCTTATCTTGAGGCTTTTGTAAAAAAATCCGACAAGGTTTCGAGGGAAGATCTTTATGAGTTGTCTTATTCCTATTATAAAGCCTCAAACTGGACAAAGGCAATTGAAGGATTTAAACAGCTTGGGGATAAAGATGATTCACTTTCTCAACATTCAATGTATTTACTGGGTGACGCCTATCTTAAAACAAATCAGAAAGCAAATGCAAGAAATGCGTTCCAGGTGGCAGCCTCTAACAACAGTAATGCAAAACAAAGGGAAATCGCGACTTTCAACTATGCCAAGCTTAGTTATGAACTAGGGTACCAGGATGTGGCGCTAACTGAGCTTCAGAAATTTAATGACACTTTTAAGAGTTCAGAATATGGTGATGAAGCCAGGGAATTGTTGGTAAATGTGCTGGCTAATACAAATAATTACAAGGATGCCCTAACAATGATTGAGGCAATGCCGGCGAGTTCTCAGAATGCACGCCGCCAGTACGCTAAAATCCTTTATGGCCGGGCCACAGAGATGGTGAACGATGGCATGTTGATGGCTGCCAACGATCTGCTTACAAAAGCCGAAGCCGATGTAAACAACGCTGCTTACCTGCCATTTATAAAATTCTGGAAAGGGGAAATTGCTTACCGTCTCAACAGGATCGATGACGCCATCAGGTATTATTTTGAGTATCTGAAATCCAGTGTAGTCAATGGAGAAGTTAATCCAACAAATGCAAAATATAATCTTGGTTACTGCTTCATGAAAAAGGAAAACTATCCGCAGGCACAGGGATTTTTTACGCAAATTGCCGGGAACCCGCGTATAAATTCAGCACCGCTTGAACAGGATGCCTATATAAGGAGTGCCGACTGCTACTATATGAACCGTGAATACAGTAAAGCGCTGGCCATGTACAACAAGGTGCTTGAATATTCATGGCCCGCCGGCGATTATGCTACTTTTCAAAAAGGGATGATTGCTGGTGCCGGAACTTCAAACAACAAAGAGAAGATTACCCTGATGTCTTCCATCGCCAGAAAATATCCAACCTCGCCGCTGATTTCGGATGCAAATATGGAGTTGGCTAACTACTATATGGTTAATGAGCAATATCCTGAAGCAATACCATTTCTTAAAAATGTTGTGAACGATCCAAACCCGGCTCTGAGACCAAAAGCCATGCTCAGACTTGGAATCGTTTACTATAACCAGGATAACAATGATGCCGCCCTGGAACAATACACAACCTTGCTAAAACAATATCCAAATTCACCAGAGGCCGATGCAGCCCTGGAAAACGCACGTTCTATCTATATCGAACAAGGTAAAACAAGTGAATACGTCGGTTTTGCAAGATCCATGGGTAAAAGCATTTCAGGTACCCAGGAAGATCAACTGGCATACCAGGAAGCTGAGGTACAGTTCAACAACGGCAACTTCCCTGCTGCCGCTAAAAAATTCGAAGATTATCTTGCGAAGTTCCCTGAAGGCAAATTTTCGTTGGAGGCCCTGTATTATAAAAGTGAAATATACTTTAACCAAAAAGACTGGGCAAAAGCCACAGGAGGTTATGAAATACTATCAGACAGGGTTCCGCATAAGTTCGGAGAAAAATCACTATTGAATGCAGCCAGGCTTAACTTTTTTGATGTCAAGAATTATGAAAAAGCCGAGAAATATTTTTCTAAGCTGAAAGACTTCGCGTCAAACCAGGAAAATAAGCTCGAAGCGATGCGTGGATTATTACGTAGTCAGTACCAGCTTTCAAAATGGGATGCGGCCGTAGCCAATGCAAAGGACCTGTTGAATCAGAAAGGTATTGGAACAGATGACAAGGTGCTGGCAAATATGGCTATAGCCAGGTCTTACAAAAACAATAATCAGTGTGAGCTTGCAATTACGCAGTACCGCACGATCATATCACTCAGTAAGTCTGCCTATGCGGCAGAAGCGAGATATGAAATAGCACATTGTTATTTTCTGCAAAACAAGTATCAGGATGCTGAGAAAGCCGCATTCGATGTAATTAACAAAGCCGGATCGTACGAAGACTGGATAACCAGGGCCTATGTTTTGCTCGGTGATGTGTACATGAAAACAAAAGACTATTTCAATGCAAAAGCAACATATCAGAGTGTAGTTGATAATGCAAAAATTGAAACGCTCAGGCAGGAAGCAGTGAAGAAGCTCGCAGACGCGACTGATGAGGAAAGAAAAAGCTCAAAGCTTGAGTAGAAGAAGAAGTAAAAGTAGAAGTAGTTGAAGAAAAAGAAAAAGAAGAAGGAGAAAAGGAAAGAAAAGTAGAAGAAGTAGCAAGTAGAAGAAGAAGTAGTAATAGTAGTAATAGGGAAATATTAAATAGCAAAAGCGACACAGGAGATTAATAGCAGGTAAGACAATCAGTTACCGCAGCTAAATACAAATCAATATAAAAGATTTAAGCCAAAATGAGAGTATATCCAGTCATAAGGTGTTTGTTGACCACAGCTCCCATCATTGCAACATGCCTGTCGGGTTTTGGACAGGACACAACGAAAAAGAAGTCGATCGATATTACTTCAACTTTTAAACCGGTGCTTAAGGAAGGTTCGAAAATAAATTTCAATGCTGCACCACCTGTAGCTGATACAATGAAGCCAAGGCTGGCCTATAACATACCTTCCCAGAATTTGTTATTCTCCTATGTTCCCACAGAGTTAAAGCCCGTTGCGGTTTCGGTGGATTCAATCAATGCCTGGAAATACAGTAATTACATCAAAGTCGGGGTGGGTAATGTGCATCTTCCTTATATAAAAGCGGGATTTAGTTTTGGTGATGGCCGGAATACTTTTTTCAACGTTTTTGGTGAACATTATACATCAAAAGGTGATCTGCCTTTCCAGAAAAACAGCCTGACCAGTGTGGGCGGTGCAGTCACATATAAAACACAGAATAATCATGAATGGAACGGAAGCCTTGGCTTTAAGAGTGATGATTATTTTCTCTACGGATATCAGCCAACCACGCTGCAGTTCACAAAAGATGACCTGCGTCAGCGTTTTCAAACCATAGAAGGTAAGGTTCAGTTCAGGAACACCATCCCCACAGAATTTGGTTTAACTTATAGCCCCTCGCTAAGGGTCAGCGTTTTTGCAGACAACAAAGCCCCAACAGGCTCGGAAGCAAATGCCATATTAAATATCCCCGTAACAAAAAGTTTTGGTGAAACATTTGGATTTAATCTTGGGTTCACCGCCGATCTTACCAATTACCGTAAGAAGTATAACACCTACCCTGTCAGCGCAATAAACAACATTTACATGGTTTCACCTGCAGTAACTGTGAAAACACCAAATCTGTATTTACATGGTGGCATCATCCCTTCATGGGATAAGAGCGAATTCCATATGTTGCCAAACATCATGGGTGAGCTCACAACTGAGGACCAGCGATTTACTTTGATGGCCGGATGGATCGGTTATTATAACAAGGGTTCTTATCAGCGATTTGCAGGGGTTAACCCATGGATAGATCTGAAAGTGTATGATACTGCCCAGGGTTTATTAAATGACCGCGTTTCGGAGATTTACGGTGGAATCAAAGGTTCCCTTGGTGACCACTTCACTTATTCTGGTAAAATCGGCGTCCAGCAACACCGGAACATGGCCTTATATGTAAACGA
Organism: Flavitalea sp.; assembly: GCF_035489435.1. NCBI lineage: Bacteria > Pseudomonadati > Bacteroidota > Chitinophagia > Chitinophagales > Chitinophagaceae > Flavitalea > Flavitalea sp. The sequence continues at coordinate 6,108 of NZ_DATHKG010000052.1, read as the reverse complement.
CAACGTGGATGGTAAAACCTTCGATGTTATTTACGAACCAAGGGTCGATGTATTGCATTTTCATGGTGAGGTAGGATATACGGTTAGTGAAAAGCTAAGTGCAAAAGGGGGGATAACATTTAATAATTTCACCCGCCTGAAGGAAAATCCAAAAGCTTATGGATTGCTTCCGCGTGAATTAAACCTGTCAGTTAAATACCGCCTTCTCAAAGATCTTTGGCTTACCAGTGAACTCTGGTCATGGGATGGGGCTCAATACCGGAAGAAAGATGGCACACCTGAGAAAGGAGATGCTGCATTTGATCTGAACGCAGGTGCGGAATTTCGTATCACTAAAAACTTCAACCTTTGGCTCCAGATGAATAATATATTTAATAATAAATACGAACGCTGGAACCAGTATGAAGTATTTGGGTTCAATATACTGGGTGGAATAACTTATTCATTCTGATTTATCAATTACCGGTTATGATACCAGCGCTTAACAGTTATCTTCATCAGCACAAAAGTCTCAGTATCCCCGGGATTGGGACCATCTATATTGAACGTACGCCTGCCAGGTCAGACTTCACCAATAAACAGATATTACCACCAGGCTATCACTATCGCTTCGATCGGTTTTATGATACCCCCGATAAACAGTTTTTTTCATTTATAGCGAGAAAGAAAAACGTTGCTGATTATGAGGCGATGCAATGGTACAATGAATGGGCTTACGAGATCAGCGCAAAATTGAAGGCCGAATCAATAGTATTCTGGGAAGGTGTTGGCGCACTTAAAAGAAATGATTCAGGCGATGTGTTTTTCGAAACGATTGCACCAATAGATGCCTTCCTGCAACCAGTATCGGCAACGAGGATTATCCGTATCAATACCTCGCATACAATGCTGGTGGGAGATAAAGAGGTTACAAATCTCCAGATGAGCGGTTATCTGAATGATAACGACAAACAACCTGTTCATAAAACAAACTGGGCAATTTACGGGCTGCTAGTTGGACTGATACTGATAATTGTATTCTTTTTATACCTGAACCGCAACTAGTCATTTTTAACTTTTCGCATTCTTTTAATTTCGGTGACCGGTTTTTCGCCTCCGGACTTTCGTTTATATTTGTTCCCTATTTTGAATTCAGCAATAATACATTATCAGCATTGTCCTGCATGTAACAGTGCTTCCATAGGCCCGGTACTGACTGTAACGGATTACTCAGTTTCGAATGAAAAATTCGAAATCTGGGAATGTTCTTCGTGCAAATTGAGATTTACACAGGATGTTCCCGATCAAAATTCCATTGGCCGGTATTATCAGTCACCTCAGTATATCTCACATTCCAATACAAAAACCGGGATCGTAAATAAGCTATATCATCTTGTAAGAAAATTTACACTGGGTCAGAAAAAGCGATTGATCAATAATAAAACGGGTCTTCAAAAAGGTAAGTTACTTGATATCGGGGCCGGCGCAGGTACTTTTGCGGCAAATATGAAAAACGCGGGATGGTCGGTGACAGGTTTAGAACCGGATGCAACTACCCGTGCAAAAGCTATACAGAACTATGGTATTGAACTTCAACCTTCAGATCAATTGTTCCAGCTGATACCGCAGAGCTATAACGCTATAACAATGTGGCATGTACTCGAACATGTTCACAAACTGCATGATTACCTCGCAGAAGTAAAAAAATTATTAAAACCTGGCGGAGTATTATTTATCGCTGTCCCAAATTATACTTCCAACGATGCTTCGCGGTACCAGGCTACATGGGCGGCATATGATGTGCCAATCCATCTATATCATTTTTCACCCGGATCAATGAAAAAATTGCTTGACAGTCATGGGCTCAGAGTAAAATCAATACAACCTATGTGGTTCGATAGTTTTTATGTGAGCCTGTTAAGTGAAAAGAATAAAACCGGCAAACAGCAGCTTGTACACGGTTTTCTTAACGGCCTGATCTCCAACATAAAAGCGCTCACTGACAAAAACAAGTGTAGTTCACTTATTTACGTCGTGGAAAACCTTTAATATAATTATGAGTTGTGAGTGATGAGTTATGAGTGAGTTAAGAATGGTTGAGTTATGAGTGAGTTAAGAATGGTTGAGTTATGAAAATTCATTTACTCACACTTTCAAGAGACATTTAAAAACCTTTCATAATTCATAACTCATAATTCATAATTCTCTTACTGTATTCTGATTTTATAAATGACTGACCAGTTTTTGCCGGTGATAAGAATGTTGTTGGCGGCGCTGTCGTAAGCAATTCCATTCATTTCATTGCCATTTGGGTTCCGTTGCGCGGCTTCGGCAACCTGCCTGGAAAGATCAAGTCTCCCAACTACCTTACCGCTGGATGGATCAATTTTCGCGATATAGTTGGTGAACCATTCATTCGCATATATATAGCCATTTATATATTCCAATTCATTGAGTCTGGTAGTTAACGGACCGTTGTTATCATGCACGCTTAAAATATTAACCGTGGTGAGTGAATCAGGATGCAGATAATACAATTGGTTGGTACCAACACTCATGATGATATGACTTGTATCGTGGGTCAAACCCCAACCTTCAGAAGCGGGTATGGAAAATTCGCGCAGTTTTTTATAAGTTTTCGCATCATATACAAACCCTGTTTTTTCCTTATAGGTAAGCTGGTATATTTTACCCTTGAAAAAAGTGATTCCTTCACCAAAATATTTTGCTTTATCCAGGGTCACTTTTTCAGTCACCTTGCCTGTTGCCGAATCAACAACACCAAAACCGGAAGGATAGGGGCCGACACCGGCACCGTTTTCAGCCGTAGATGGTCCGGAACTTTCGTATAACTGGCCGTTGTGGAACTCAAGTCCTTCTGTAAAATAAGTGACATCATGTGGTTGGGTACCAACCAGCGAAAAAGGAAGTATGGTTGGGGCAATGCTTACCTGGGGCTCATTAGAAGTTGTTTCTTCGGGTTCGGAATTGCAGGAGGCGAATATCAATGAGAAAAAAACGAAATACTTGAATCTTTTGTGCATCATTAAACGAATTTTTTACCGGTGGGCTTCAAAACCCAATCCCTACAAAATAAAAGGAAATAAATGTGTAAAATGCGGTTGGGGGATTTTGATTTGTTAATTTTTTTTTATCACTTTACAGGCTGCACAATACTGAATATATCAATTAAGATGGCATTTTTTCATTAAAGAAGATGGCATTTTTTCAGTAAACGCACAGGTAAACGCATAGTTACATATTCCTTTACCCCACGAATACAGGCCCAAGGGCTCTATAACTCCATCCTATTAATTCCGGTTTGCTAACCTTACCTTGCGGGCAATTGCCCCTGGCAGGAAGCATTTATTTCGTGTAAAAAGCCCTAAAAAGATATTGGTTACAGGCCAATTCAAAGAATAGTGTTAACTGAGAGACTCATGATCCGATACATAGTGTTAATGGTTTTTGGTGTGATGATTAATAGTGAGTTAATGTCACAGTACACCTGTGTGTCTTCCCAATATAATCTTCGGCAACAGGAACTAAATCCTGCGCTTGTCGCCCGGCAGCAGTCAATTGCACAGTTCCTGAAACCTGCTGATAATGAATTAAAGATGCTGGGTACTCAGGACAACCCTACTGAACAAACGATCATAAACATCCCGGTAGTAGTTCATATTTTATATAATGGTTCTGCACAAAATATTTCTGAGGCCCAGATCCTTACACAGTTAGAAATTCTCAATCGCGACTTTCGTCGTAAAAATGCGGATAGCACTAATACGCCGAAACATTTTCGCACTTTTGCGGCCGATTGTAACATCATATTCACGTTGGCGAACGTTAATCCTCAAGGTTTTCCCACTACCGGAATCATCCGGAAACCAACTAATGTGACTGGCTTTTCTATGGATGATGATATTAAATTTTCATCCAGCGGAGGAGACGAGGCCTGGGATTCAGACAAATACCTGAATATTTGGGTTGGACCTATGTCTGCCGGTATTGTTGGATATTCAAGTGCGCCGGGTTCGGATAAAAGCCGGGATGGAGTAGTAATCAGATACAACGCTTTTGGCAACATAGGGACTGCAATATCACCATATAATAAGGGACGCACTGCTGTGCATGAAATAGGTCACTGGCTTGGCCTGATCCATATCTGGGGTGATCTGTTATGCGGTGATGATCTGGTAGATGACACTCCGACACAACAGAGTTATACACGTGGCTGCCCAACCGGGAATATCATTGTGAGCTGTGGAAATTCTCCTAACGGTAATATGTATATGAATTACATGGATCTTACCGAAGACGCCTGTACAAATTTGTTTACCAAAGGCCAGAAACAACGTATGCGCACTTTGTTTAACGACGGTGGACCCCGCCATGCTTTATTGAGTTCCACAGCCAGCTCTGGCCCGGGAATTCCACCGCCGGTTGATATTCCAGTTGATCCGGCTGATGATAAAATAGTGAGGGTTTTTCCAAACCCCGCCAAATCAAGTGTAACGGTCGACTTTGGGGGTGATGAAACACTGCTTGGAAAATATGTTTCAGTATTCAACCAGTACGGGCAAATACTGTTCTATAAAGTGATCACAACAAACCGCATGACGGTAAATATCAGTGCATTCGCAACCGGAGTATATTTTGTGAAGGTTGGGGATGATAAAACGACGATCCGGGTTTTGAAAACAAATCACTAACAGAGTTATGAATTATGAGTGATGAGTTATGAGTGAGTGGTGAGTGGTAAGTTGTGAGTGGTGAGTGGTGAGTGTCAACTAAGCATCATTTTGGCGATTGTTTCGCCGGTTACCGGGGTTAAGGCCACACCCATTCCACTCATACGAACTGAACAGAACACACTTGGTTCAATTTCCTTAACGATGGGAAGTTTTTCTTTGCCCATAGCCATTATGCCGCTCCAGCGGTCCGAGATCGAAAATGGGGTGGAGGGGATAATATATTTTTCTAAAAATTGTTCCAGTGCAGCCTGAATGTTGGAAGTTGTTTCCATTGTGCCTGAAGTTTCGCCGTCGAAATCTTCGTTTCTTGCCCCACCGAGAAGAATTCTGTTACCATGATTCCTGAAATAATAAAACCCCTCGTCTGCATGAAAGGTTCCCCTGAATTTCAGGTTGGTTATTTCATTGGTCAATAATACCTGTCCTCTTGCCTGTACTATATCAATACCTGGTAGAAGCGACCCGGCGAACGCGTTGGTGCAAACAAGCAGGTTGGAAGCTGAAAACTCGTAAGGCTTGTTTGTATGCAGGATGACACGACCGCCTGATTTCGTGTATCCATTGACGTTAATTCCATTGAGGATAGTGACACCGGCCGCCTGAACACACCGGGTAAGAACCTGGCAAAGCTTGCCTGGATGCAGATAACCTTCCAGTGGATTTTCAATGAGATGATCGACATTGCCAAAACCAAATTCGTTTATTTTGTCATCTGAAAAGCTGAATGTTGAATGAGTTGGAACAACCGAGGCGAGCAACTGGTTGATAAGCTTCATGCCATCATGTAATGATCTCCCGGCGGTCACTTTTTTGTCAGTGACCAGTTCGTAACCCCCGCAAAGAGAAAAACCAGTTTCAGCGGGATTGAAAGTTTTCATGATCTGTTGTAATCCCTGGTATCTCATGCCGACCAGCTGAAGCATTTTGTCTGCACCCATTAATTCGACATCATGCAATAATTCGGTAAGGCTGCCGAAGCAGGCAAAACCGGCATTGCGCGTACTCGCCCCTGATGGGATAAGTCCTCTTTCAATAATGGTTATGGAAAGCGATGGTTTTATTTTTTTTAAATGAAAAGCTGACCATAAACCTGACAGTCCTGCACCGATAATGATGATATCCCGGTTCGAGGAGAAGCATTCCTTTTCCCAGATCGACAACGACTTAGAGTATTCGGTCATTGGGCAAAAATAGGTAATCTAGTTATGAGTTATGAGTGATGAGTGATGAGTTATGAGTGAGTGGTGAGTGGTGAGTGGTGAGTGGTGAGTTGTGAGTGGTGAGTGTGAGTGTGAGTGGTGAGTTGTGAGTGGTGAGTGTGAGTTTTGTTGTGAGTGAGAAGGTTCGACAACTGTGATGGGGGTTGATTTCGCAT